>DXZV01000033.1:7021-13878 GCA_019419485.1 Collinsella sp. | reverse complement strand
AGCCACTGTTGGCCAATCGTCCGTGATTGAGCATGGCGCAGCCCGTCGACTCCCACGCCCAGCCGCAAAACCCGTAGAAGGCAAACGAGAGCACTAGTGCCGAAAGCGGACAGGCGGCAAGCGTCGCGCCGTCAAATGCCATGCCGATCGCGGTTCCCACCGTCTACCCACTCCTCTTTTCGTTCGATTCTTTGCTCGAGCCGTCGCTCGAGCCCTCGTTCAAATCGTTCGCGCCGCCTTTGCGCGGCAGACGGCCGGCAATCGTCTCGCGCAGCGCGCACCATTTATCCGCCAGGCACACAATCCATGCCTCACGACACGTCGGCGGCACCGGCACCAGCGGAAACATATGCCGCACGATAATATTCCGCTCGCGCGGCGTCAGCTCAAAATCTTCCTCGGCACGCGCCAGAGCAAAAAATGGATGCCGGAATCCGTGCAGTCGATGGCTTGGGTCGGGGTCGTGCCAATCGTAGAGAAAGTAATCGTGTAACAAGGCTCCGCGCAGCAACGAGGCGCGGTCGACCGAAACACCGACGCGGCCCAGGCGCTCGGCAAAGGACAGACTTGCCCGCGCCACCGAGGTCACATGCGTATACACCGTCACATCGCCATGCTGGATAAACTCGCGCGTCAGGTCCAGACGGCCCGCCTGTGCCAGTTGACGGGCAGCATGGTCTACTTCGCACGCGATTTTCTCGGCACGAACGGTATCGGACATGCGGCCTCCTTCCGGCGGCGCTCGGCGGCAAGCCACAGCCTGCACGCAATGAATAAAATCATCATGGAACTTATCAGTATGGCATCGGACAAAACGTTTTGCCCCACCAGTTGGCGAATTACCGCGCCGCCGTCACATATCAAACGCCAAAATGTGCGAGACTGTCTTGTGCAATTGTGCCGGCCGAGGGAGTGCCGGCGCACGATTCGCATGGAGTAACCCACAACGATGCTGCTTACGCAAACGACAACGCCCGAGGACGTCAAGGCTCTCGATCGCGCCGAGCTTCCGCTGCTCTGCGGCGAGATCCGCCACGCCATCCTCGAAAGCTCCGCCGCCGTCGGCGGGCACGTTGCCCCCAACCTGGGCGTCGTTGAGCTTACGGTTGCGCTCCATCGCGTGTTTAACTCCCCCATCGACAAGATTGTCTTTGATGTTTCGCACCAGACCTACGCCCACAAGGCGCTGACTGGGCGCGCGTACACTTATATCGACCCGGCACGCTACGGCGAGGCCTCTGGTTTTGCCAATCCTGACGAGTCCGAGCACGACCTGTTCGCCATGGGCCACACCTCCACGTCGGTGAGCCTGGGCTGCGGCTTGGCGCACGCTCGTGACCTGGCGGGCGATGCGTACAACGTCATCACCATCATTGGCGACGGTTCGCTTTCGGGCGGTCTGGCGTTTGAGGGCTTTAACAATGCCGCCGAGCTCGACAGCAACCTGATCATCATCGTCAACGATAACGACCAGTCCATCGCCGAAAACCACGGTGGCCTGTATCGCAATCTGGCCGAGCTACGCGCCAGCAACGGCACCTGTGAGCGCAACGTTTTCCGCGCGATGGGGCTCGACTACTGCTATCTGGACACCGGCAACGATGTGTTGGCCCTGGTCGACACGCTGCAGGAGCTGCGCGATATCGATCATCCCATCGTGCTGCACGTCTCCACCGCAAAGGGCAAGGGCTTTGAGCCAGCCCAGAGCGACCCCGAGCGCTGGCATCATGTGGGTCCGTTTGACATGGCGACTGGGCGCAAGCTCTGCCCGGGCCATCCGAGCGAGCCTGCGCCGCGCACCTATGCCGACATTACGGGCGAGGCGCTCAGCGCCGCCATCGAGCACGATCCGCAGGTCGTGGGCATCACGGCCGCCACGCCCTACATCATGGGCTTTACACCCGAGCTTCGCGCCGCCGCCGGCAAACAGTTCGTCGATGTGGGCATTGCCGAGGAGCACGCTGTGACCTTTGCCACCGCGCTTGCACGCTCGGACGCCAAGCCAGTCTTTGGTGTGTACGGCACGTTTTTGCAGCGCGCCTACGACGAGCTGTGGCACGACCTGTGCCTCAACGACGCCCCGGCAACCATCCTGGTGTTTGGCGCGTCGATCTTTGGCACCACATCCGAGACGCACCTCTCGTTCTTCGATATTTCCATGCTGGGCGCTCTTCCCAACATGCACTACTTGGCGCCGGCCTGCATGGAGGAATATCTGTCCATGCTGAGCTGGTCGCTCGACCACCGTGAGCATCCCGTGGCGATCCGCGTACCGGGCATTGGCCTGGTGAGCCGTCCCGACCTTGCGCCCGCCGAAGGCACCGACTACAGCGCCGTTCGCTACAACGTGGTGCGCCAGGGTCGCGACGTAGCAGTGCTCGCGCTCGGCGATTTCTTTGAGCTGGGCGAGCGCGTGGCAAACCGCTTGGCTGCCGAGTACGGTATCGAGGCCACGCTCGTCAACCCGCGCTTTGCAACCGAGCTTGACCGTGAGTTCCTCGACAGCCTTGTCGCTGAGCATCGCGTTGTCGTCACCCTCGAGGACGGCATCTTGGACGGTGGCTGGGGCGAGCGCGTGGCATGTTATCTGGCCTGCACGCCGCTGCGCACGCGCACCTTTGGCATCGCCAAGGGCTTCCCCGACCGCTACGACCCCAACGAGTTGCTCGCTCAGAACGGCATGACGGTCGAGAACATGGCCGCCGAAGCCGTAAGGCTACTCAACGAGTAAGAAAACCTCCGCAAGGGAAGCACCCCTGCGGAGGTTTTTGTTTTCACGACACGATTATCTCAATCTGTAACATCTAGGGCCCGAATTTCCGTCTACCTGTTACAGATTGAGATAAGACATCTTAGTCCCAGACCTTTGTCTCAATCTGTAACAGATAGGGACCTTTTGGCCGTCCAGATGTTACAGATTGAGACATTCGAATTCCCCTAAAGAGAAAATCTCGATCTGTAACAGGTAGAACCCATTTCCTCGTCTACCTGTTACAGATTGAGACAAAGCAGCGAGACAGGCCACCACATCTGCAAGAACCACCACAAAGGTGCCTGTCCCTTTATGGTAGGTAGAATAACCCATAAGGTAAGTATGTTTCTGAGTTATTTCGTGTTGACCCATTTGAGCGCGATAGGGTATAACTCTACTCAACCGCTAGGGATTTTATTGAGAAAGGTGTTCTACCATGAGCAAGAACCTCTCCCAGCAGGTCGTTCTCGACCGCCGCGGCTTCGTCGCCGCCACCTTCGCAACCGTCGCCGGCCTTGGTCTTGCCGGCTGCTCCGACACCAGCGCCGAGGCCGACAAGGGTTCCGCCGCCGGCTCTTCCAAGAGCTCCGAAGATGCCGAGGCTTCCACCACGCTCGACGCTAAGGCATTCGACAAGCTCGTCGACAACGGCCCCAAGGCCGATGACGATGCCATCGCCGCCAGCACCTGGGCCACGGCCGTCAAGGACGCCGGTGTCTTTAAGATCGGTGGCGTTCAGACCTCCACGCTCTTCTCCCTCCTCAACGAGAAAGACGGTCAGACCCGCGGCTTCGACGCCGGTATCGCACAGCTTCTGTCCAACTACATTCTGGGCGAGAACAAGGTCGAGATCACCCAGGTGACCTCGGACACGCGCGAGTCCGTCCTGCAGAACGGCCAGGTCGACGCCGTCTTTGCCACCTACACCATCACTGACGAGCGCAAGAAGCTCGTCTCCTTTGCCGGCCCCTACTACTACACCCAGCAGGCCATCCTGGTGCTCGCCGACAACGACGACATCAAGAGCGTCGACGACCTGGCCGACAAGAACGTCGCCGTCCAGTCCGGCTCCAACGGCCCCGCCATCCTGGAGGAGTTCGCTCCCAAGGCCAGCCAGCAGGAGTTCAAGACCGACGAGGAGGCCCGCCAGGCACTCCAGCAGGGTCGCGTTGACGCCTACGTCATCGACAACAACATGCAGCAGAGCGCCCTGGTCCGCGAGCCCGGTAAGTATAAGATCGCCGGGAAGCCCTTCGGCAGCAAGGAGCCCTATGGTATCGGCCTGCCGCTCGATTCCGACGGCGTCGCCTTTGTCAACGACTTCCTTAAGAAGATCGAGGACGACGGCACCTGGACCGAGCTGTGGCAGATCTGCATCGGTGACCGCACGGGCGACACCAATGTTCCCGAGCTGCCCGAGATCGGCGCCTAGGCAACACGCCTAGTAACGGCCGCAACGAAACCATACGGAAACGCACGGTGCGCTTTATTGCGCTAAACTGTTTCTTCACTGAGTTGTCGGGGCTTCCGTACACACGGGAGCCCCTTTCCTTATCGGCGGGAGGTCCGCATGAGTCTCTCCGAGCTCTGGTCGCTCTATGGCCAGAACTACATTGACGCGCTGCTAGCAACCTGGGGCATGACGCTTGAGTCGTTTGCCATCGCCATGGTGCTGGCCGTCGCCGTCACCGTGATGCGTGTGTCGCCGCTCAAGCCGCTGCGCGTCTTTGGCGACCTGTATGTCCAGGTCTTCCGTAACATTCCCGGCATCGCGCTGCTCATCATCGTCGTCTACGCATTGCCGCCGCTCAAGGTCGTCCTGCCCTACCGCACCTGCGTTATCGTCGCCACGGTGTTGCTGGGCTCGGCCTTTGGCTCCGAGAACTTTATGAGCGGCATCAACACCGTCGGCGTCGGCCAGGTGGAAGCCGCCCGCTCGCTGGGCATGAGCTTCAACCGCATCCTCGCCAAGATCGTGATTCCGCAGGCACTGCGCTCGAGCGTGCTGCCCATGACCAACCTCTTTATCGCCGTCATGCTCACCACCGCGCTCGGCAGTCAGGTGCCGCTTAAACCGCAGGAGCTCACCGGCGTGGTGAGCTACATCAACACGCGCTCGCTCGGCGGCGTCGCCGCGTTCTTTATCTCGGCGCTCGGCTACCTGGGCACGGCCTTTGTGGTGAGCCACATTGGCAACTATATCGATAAGAAGGTGAGGATCCTCCGATGAGCAAGCACTCCACCTCCGCGCTCACCATGCGCGATGCGCTCTACGAGGCTCCCGGCCCCAAGATGCGCGCCAAGATTCGCGTCGGCACCGCCATCTCACTTGTTGCCGTGGCCGCGCTCATCGCTCTGGTACTGCAGCGCTTTTATGTGACCGGTCAGCTTTCGGTCCACTATTGGTATTTCTTTACGCACCTCACCACCTGGAAGTTTCTGCTTGCCGGCTTTGAGGGCACCGTTAAAGTCGCACTCACCGCCGGCGCCATCGCGCTGGTGCTCGGCCTTGCCCTTATGCTCGGTCGCACCAGCGACATTAAGCCGCTGCAGCTGGTCTGCCGCGTGCTCACCGATTTCTTCCGCGGCGTGCCGAGCCTGCTGTTCATCTACTTCTTCTTTTTGGTGCTGCCCCAGTACAAGATCGCGCTGCCGTCGTTTTGGATGCTCACGCTTCCCGTTGCGCTCGCCGCAGCCGGCGTACTGGCCGAGATCTTCCGTGCCGGTGTCAACGCCGTACCGCGCGGCCAGATCGAGGCTGCCCAGGCACTCGGTCTCTCCAAAGCTAAAATCACCTTTAAAATCGTATTGCCCCAGGCGATTCGGTTTATCATTCCGTCGTTGATTTCGCAGCTCGTGGTCGTCGTCAAAGACACCACCGTCGCCTACGTGGTGAGCTACCCCGACCTCATGCAAAACGCCCGCGTGCTCATTACCAACTACGACGCCCTCGTGTCGGTCTACCTGGTGATCGCGGTCATCTATATCCTCATCAACGTCGCGATCAACAAGGCCGCCGTCTACGTCTCGCACAAGACCGGCGCGACCATCATCCGCTAACGATTTACCATTTCGAGTCATAAGGAGCCGAGCACCATGGCACAGAGCACCTCTTCCACCGGCAATCAGCCGCTGATCGAGCTCAGACACGTCGATAAGCACTACGGCGATCTGCACGTCCTCAACGACATTAATCTCTCGGTCGATCGCGGCGAGGTTGTCGTCGTGATCGGCCCCTCGGGCTCGGGCAAGTCGACCATGTGCCGAGCCATCAATCGTCTGGAAACCATCGACTCGGGCGAGATCCTCATCGAAGGCGAGCCCCTGCCGCAGGAAGGCAAGGACCTTGCCCGCATGCGTGCCGAGCTGGGCATGGTGTTTCAGCAGTTCAACCTGTTCGCACATATGACCGTACTGCAGAACGTCATGCTGGGGCCGGTCGACGTGCTGGGCGTGTCCAAGGAGGAGGCTCGTGAGCGCGCCATGGATCTGTTGAGCCGCGTGGGTGTTGCCGAACAGGCCGATAAGGTGCCCGCACAGCTTTCGGGCGGCCAGCAGCAGCGCGTGGCCATCGCCCGTTCTCTTGCCATGCAGCCCAAGGCCATGCTCTTCGATGAGCCCACAAGTGCCCTTGACCCCGAGATGATCAACGAGGTGCTCGAGGTCATGGTGCGCTTGGCGCAGCAGGGCATGACGATGATCGTCATTACGCACGAGATGAACTTCGCCCGCCGCGTGGCCGACCGCGTCGTGTTTATGGCCGACGGCCAAATCGTGGAAACCGGCACGCCCGACGAGTTCTTCGACCATCCCCAGACCAAGCGCGCCCAGGACTTCCTCAACTCCATCAAGGGCCACTAACCCAATTGCCACGCGGGGCAAATTCATCAACAGCGTTTGCCCCGCGCCGCCCCTGCGCCATGTCCACCCGGATTCGAAAGCCACGCCCATGATTGGAACCCGCACTTCATCGTCCTTTACCCCGCATGTCGACGTCGCCCCCGCCGACCGCCCGCTCATCCTCGTCGCGCCGCGCTGGGAAGAAGCAAGGCCGTTTTTAAGCGAGACGCTCTCCCCCAACGAGGAAATCGCCAGTGTCTTTGTC
>DXZV01000033.1:0-7011 GCA_019419485.1 Collinsella sp. | reverse complement strand
CCTGCCGCTGCAGATGTCCATCACCGAGGACATTGAGGTTATCCGTCATTACGTCGATATCGCCGACGGCATCGCCATTCCCGGCGGCCCCGATGTCAATCCCAAACGCTGGGGCGACGAGCGTCCTTACGATCCCACGCTGTGCTGAGAGATTCGCGACCGTTTTGAGTTTAAGCTGGTTAACGAGGTGCTTCGCGCCAAAAAGCCGCTCTTTACCACCTGCCGAGGCACGCAGTTGCTCAATGTCGCCACCGGCGGCACCCTGTGCATGGACGTGCCGAGCCTGGGCGCGCGCGAGGGCCGCACACAGTGGCGCCATACCCACGTGCTCAACGACCCTGTGCATCCTGTTGAGGTCGTGCCGGGCTCGCTGCTGGAGCGCGCGGTTGGCGGGCACAGGCTGATCCAGACCAACTCCGCACACCACTGCTGTGTCGATCGTCTGGGTAAAAGCACGCGCTTGGTCGCCAAGGCAACCGACGGCGTGCCCGAGTGCATCGAAGTCGAGGGCCAGCCTTTCTGCCTGGGCGTGCAATGGCACCCTGAGTATACGTGGAAGACGCTCGAGACCGACTTTAACCTGTGGAAGTCGTTTGTCGAGGCGGCGGCCAAGGTTAAGCAAGCCCGCTAGCTCGCGAACCGCACAACAGACAAGGGCGCCCCGCCGGCCACATGGTCCGGCGGGGCGCCCTTTTGCCTATACGCGGCTGGCACGCAGCCCAAGGCTCGCAAGCTCTTATTCGGCCGCCTCGCGCAGGGCCGACATCGTTGCCGCATATTGCTGCTGCAGCGCATGCATTCCCTCGCGAGCGCCGTCAACGGCATCGGCGCCGCGCAGCGCCTCGGTCACCACAACTGCCGGCTCGTACAGATTATCGAATCCCAGGTTCTGGCTCACGCCCTTGAGCGTGTGCGCTGCCATAAACGCACTCTCGGCGTCTCCTGCCGCCATGGCGGCCTCCAGCTTGTCCATGCTCTCGTCATCCAAAAACTTGAGGGCAAAGCGGGCAAGCATTTCCTCGCCCATCAGCCGAGCGCACGCGTCATCATAATTAGCGCCGATCTTCTCATACGCCTCACGCATGGAAATCATGAATCAAAAACTCCTTTGGTCAAACCAAATCGTGGGAAACGCGACGACGTCGGCGGGGCGTGCCAAGGTTTCGGCAATGCGGTCTTGCACCTCGAGCAGGCAGTCGAGCAGCAGCGGGTTAAAGGTGCCGCACTTACCGTCCAGGATCATCTTGATCGCTTCCTCGTGCGGGATGGCATCCTTGTACACGCGCACGCTCGTCAGCGCATCGTACACGTCGGCCACCGAAACCACCTGTGCGGCGATGGGGATATCATCGCCCTTAAGACCGTCGGGATAACCCCTGCCGTCCCAGCGCTCGTGGTGCCAACGCGCAATCTGGTACGCATATTCCAAAAGCGCATTGCCGGCGTGATGGCTGCCCAGCTCGAGCAGCATGTTGGCGCCAATCGTGGTATGCGTCTTCATAATCTCGAATTCCTCGGGCGTGAGGCGCCCGGGCTTGTTGAGGATCGCATCGTCAATCGACATCTTGCCGATATCGTGCAGCGCCGAAGCCAGGGCGATCGTGGAGCGTTCCTCATTGTCGAGGGAGATCGTGCCGCTACGCTGGACCAGATAGCCAAGCAGCAGCTCGGTCAGCTTTTCGATGTTCGTAACGTGCCTACCGCTCTCGCCGTCGCGAAGCTCCATGACGCCGGCCATGATGTCGATGAGCATGCGACTGTTCTTGACGCGCTCGTTGTACTGTTGGGACAGCAGGTTCGTCAGGCGGCGCTGTTTGGCGTACAGGCGGATGGTGTTGCTTACGCGGCGGCGCACGACACGGGAGTCAAACGGGCGGTTGATATAGTCCGAGGCGCCCAGCTCGTACGCGCGCAGAACCGCATCATCGGAATCTTCGCTCGAAATCATGATGACAGGCAGATTATCGATACCCGATCGGCGCGACAGATCGGCCAGCACCTCAAAGCCGCTTATGCCCGGCATCACAATGTCCAACAGCACGAGCGACAACTCATCGCCATAGCGGTCGACCATGTCGAGCGCCGCACGACCGTTATCGGCCTCGAGGATGCAATGCTCGTCCTTGAGCATCTCGCTGAGAATGGCTCGGTTCATCTCGGAGTCATCGGCGATAAGCACCAAAGGCTTTTCGCTTTGGAAGGCCTCGATGGAATCGGCATCGGTCACGACCGTACCGGCTTTTGCCTTAGCGCGGCTCAGTAACTGAGCAGCGCGGCCAACGCCCTCATCGACCGTCTCGCCATGAATGCGAACGCCACCAACACATGCCGTCAAGCTCACGTACTCATGGCCCGGAATAATCGTGGAATGAACGGCATCGGACACCTGATGCAGGCGACGGGTGAAGTCATCGGAGGGAATATTGGGCATGACAACCACAAACTTGTCGCAGCCATAGCGCACAAGCTCGTCAGTCGAACGGATTCCGCTGCGTATGGCTGTCGCCACAGCACCGAGCGCAAGGTCGCCGGCATGACGGCCACACGTATCGTTGAAGGCCCTAAAATCATCAACGTCGATCATCGCAACGCCGGCATTCATGCGGGCGCTGCGAAGCTTTTCCTCGTAATATCGGCGATTGTGCACGCTCGTCAGCACGTCGGTGTAGACAAGGTCCTCTTCCGCGGCCTCTTGCTCATCAATCGGACGCACCATCAGCAAGACGTGAGGCTCGCCCTCGACCTTCAGAGGGCGTAGACGGGCGCGGTACTCAGTGCCATCATTGAGCAGTTGCTCCGACACCTCATCGGAGTCTGCCAAAGCCTCAAGACTCGACTGACGCAGACAAGGGCAGCGATCGCCGGCGAGCAAGCAGTTAGGCTCGCTCTTAATCTGATCGGCCGACAGCAAACGCACCACGGGGTAGGTCTTCGCGACACGGGCGACCTCAGCGGCAGCCTCCTCGTCGGTTAGATTGACCTCGTGATTATTGAGCATATGGGGCCCTTTCGATAGTTTCGCATGGTAGCGGTGGGTTCCAAATGCTACAAGGGTAACACCTTGTCGATGCAGGTAAGTACGTGAATGCTGTTGCATTTTTATGAGTTGGCAGGCGGCGCGATTGAAGTCGCAGACGTGAGGTTTTGAGCACATTTGTTAACACAGCCGAAACGTTTGCGGGTGAAGCCTGCTTTGGCCATTGCGGGTGTTAGAGCCCCAGGATGCCACGGACAGCCCGGGCAGCCGCTGCCGGGCGATCGCGCAGACCGTTATGCGCGCCCGGGATCGTCACGAGAGGGCAATCGAGATATTCGGCAGCCGCTCGCGTGCCAGCCTCGCGGGGCGTGCCAATCGAGAGCTCGCCCAGGAGCACGGCGGCCACCGTTTTTGACGCGCGAACGCTATCCCAATCGGGAACGCAGGTCATAGTAATCCCGTATTCGTTTGCCATGAAACTGCGGCCGTTGCGCAGGGCATGCTTGGCTTCCGCTTCGGTTAACTTGGGGGCCTCAGGGTCCGAATCGCCGATGGCGCCCAGGAAGGCCCGTAATGCCCTGGAGACCTTTCCCGCGGCGATCATCTCGAGCAAAACTGGGGCCGCGCCCAGGCCGGCACCATCATCCGTCACGGCGGGTTCATGCAGAATCGCACGCGAGATTATGGCGGGGTTTGCACGGAGAAGCTCCAGGGTCACCAGCGTACCGGCACTGTGCGCGAGCACGTTTGCCGGAGCGCCGATATGCTCAATAACGGCCTGCAGGTCGGCGGCCTGGGCGGCGAGGTCGTAGCGTCCGTCTGCAGCGTCGCCGCTCTCGCCGCAACCGCGGCGATCGTAGGCAATGACGCGGTAGTCACAGGCGAGCTCGCGGGCGATGGCGTCAAAGAAGACGCCGTCGACACAAGCGCCGTGCACGCACACCAAGGCAGGAGTATCAGGCGACACATCCGGGCCGGCATATTCGCGACAGGCAATCGTGGTGCCCGCATGCTCGACCGTAAAATCCATGTTGTGCCCCCATCATCAATGCCCATCCAATTGCACGTCAGTACGGCTGAATGGTCCCGCATTGCCTTACGACTTGTTAACAGATTAACTGTACCCGACCCGAGGCTTTTCATGGCACGGCATCATGAGCGACGTGAAAAAACGAAACTTGTAAAGCAAGAGCCCGCACCTCGCTTTGGAGCCGATGCTATGCTTAGGCGCAATAGTCTTGAGGAGCATATGCCTATGTCTACATTTTTGAATGCCAGCCCCATCTTTGGACCCGTTCGCAGCCGTCGCCTTGGTCTCTCGCTCGGCGTCAACATGATGCCGGCCAGCGGCAAAATCTGCACGTTCGACTGCATTTACTGCGAAAACGGCCTCAACGCCGAGCGCCCCTGCCACGAGCCGTATAACACGGCTGCCGTGGTGCTCGATGCACTCGAGGCAAAGCTGCGCGAGATGGCAGCCGAGGGCGAGCTCCCCGATGTGATCACCTTCGCAGGCAACGGCGAGCCCACCGCCGCACCGGAGTTTCCGCAGGCCATTGCCGGCGCCGTCGCGCTGCGCGACGAGCTTGCCCCAAACTCCAAGATCGCCGTGCTCTCCAACGGCACGCGCGCCGACCGCCCCGAGGTGCACGACGCGCTCATGATGGTCGACGACAACATTCTTAAGCTCGATACCGTCGACCCGGCGTTTATCCAGCTGCTCGACCAGCCCGTTGGCCCCTACGACGTCAAGCACCAGATCGAGACGTTCGCAAGCTTTAACGGTCACGTTATTATCCAGACGATGTTTTTGAGCGGTGAGTACCGGGGCAAGCCCATCGACAACACCGGCGAGGAGTACGTTGCCCCCTGGCTCGCGGCGCTTGAGCGCATTCGCCCGCAGGAGGCGACCATCTACACGGTGGCGCGCGAAACACCGATCGCCGGCCTTGCCAAAGCAGTGCCCGAGGTACTCGACGCCATTGCCGCGCGCGTCCAAGCCCTCGGCACCCCCTGCCAGGTGAGCTACTAGCGCGGCCGCCCGCCAGCAGCTAAATTAGCCCCATCCCAAATGAGCTGGTCTGCGGGTGGGCTATACTAGCTGCGGATGAAAGGAAGTTAGCCATGTATGACAAAGGACCCGTGCCCGGCCGCAACGACGCTTGCTGGTGCGGCAGCGGCAAGAAATATAAGAAATGTCACAGCGCCTTCGACGAGCGCCTCGAGCGCCTGTGGGAGGAAGGCTGGGAGGTTCTGCCCCGTACGCTCTACAAGACTCCCGCCGATATCGAGGGCATCAAGCGCTCGGCAGCCATCAACGTGGGCGTGCTCGATTATGTGGGCGAGCATATCGCCGCAGGCATGACCACCAACCAGATTGACCAGATGATCTACGACTACACCGTCGAGCACGGTGGCACGCCGGCCGACCTCAACTACGAGGGCTACCCTAAGAGCGTGTGCACCTCGATCAATGACGTCGTCTGCCACGGTATCCCCTGCGATGCGGATGTGCTGCACGAGGGCGACATCATCAACGTGGACTGTTCCACGATCCTAGACGGCTATTTTAGCGACTCGAGCCGCATGTTCTGCATCGGCGAGGTCTCGGCCGAGCGCCAGCGCCTGGTCGATGTCACCCGCGCCAGCGTGGAGGCGGGTCTGGCAGCCGTCAAGCCATGGCTACCGCTCTCCGTTATGGCCGAGGCTGTGCAAAAGACCGTCGAGGACGCCGGCTTTAGCGTGGTGCGTGAGTACGGCGGACACGGCATCGGTAAGGAGTTCCACGAGGACCCGTTTGTGGGCTTTACCACCGAGGCGCCCGACGTAGACACCATCATGGTGCCAGGCATGGTCTTTACCATCGAGCCCATGGTCAACGCCGGAGCGCCCGATATCAAGATTAGCAAGGGCGACGGCTGGTGCGTGCGCACCAAGGACGGCAGCGATTCGGCCCAGTGCGAGGTACAGCTCGTGGTGACCGAGGACGGCTACGAGCTGCTGAGCTGGTAGCCGTGGATGCGCCGGATGCTGACGGGCACGCCCGTCTTGCATCCGGCGTTTTTGTTTGAACGTTTGCCTGATAAAACCTGCCAAAATAAACCTGTCCCTTTTTTGGCAGGTTGAGCGGAGAGGACTGCCTGTGAACATCCTGGTTTTGCTGCCCGTCAACGACCGTCATCGCGCAATTCTTGAGTCGAGCGCTCCGGGCGAGGACTTTATCTACACGAGCGCCGACGCCGCCACGCGCGAGCAGGTCGCCGGTGCGGACGTGATCTTGGGCAACATCGACCCTGACATGCTCACGGCATGCGAGCATCTCCAGCTGTTGCAATTGCAGACCGCCGGCTATGACGACTACCTTGCTGCTGGCACCGTGCCGGCTGACGCCAAGCTGTCTTGCTCGATCGGTGCCTACGGTCAGGCCGTAAGCGAGCACATGTTTGCCATGGTCCTTTCCATGATGAAGCGCCTGCCTGGCTACCAAGATTTACAGCGCGAGCATCGCTGGGAGGATTTGGGGCCGGTTACCTCGCTCAAAAATGCCAACGTGCTGGTGCTGGGCGCGGGCGATATCGGCGGCCACTTTGCCACGCTCTGCCGCAGCATGGGCGCACACGTCCGCGGCATCAAGCGCCATCCGCTCGTCTACCCCATTGTGTTTGAGGACATGGACGGCATGGATGCCCTGCCCGAGCGCCTGGCCGAGGCAGACGTCGTCGCATCCTTTATGCCCAGCACACCCGAGACCCGCGGCCTGGCGAACGCCGAGTTCTTCGCCGCGATGAAGCCGGGCGCCCTCTTTGCCAACGGCGGCCGCGGCGATCTTGTGGTTGCCGACGACCTAGTTGCCGCCCTGGAATCAGGACATCTCGCCGGCGCCGCGGTCGACGTCACCGACCCCGAGCCGCTGCCCGAGACAAGCCCGTTGTGGGATGCGCCCAACATGCTCATCACGCCGCACATCTCCGGCTGGTTCCACTTGGCCGCCACGCTCAACAACGTGGTCGACATCGCCGCGGAGAATCTGCGTC
>DXZV01000032.1 GCA_019419485.1 Collinsella sp. | reverse complement strand
TCCTCGCCCTGCTCCAACACGCGGCGGCACGGCCATGTTCTCCAACCCGCTTTCGGTCGAAGAGTTCGTTAAGCGCTCGAGTGTCATTTGCTATACACCCGAGGGCCTGCTCTCCGATGCTCCTGCCACGCAGCGTCTAGCCGAGGCCGAGGGTCTGTGGGCACACGCGCTTTCCGCCGCACTGCGCCGCCGCGTGTTGGAGCAGGGCGAGGATGCCGTGAGCGCCGAGTCGATCGCCGCGGCCGACCTGACCAAGGTTGCCTGGCCGGGCGACGCCGTGGCGACGGTTGCCGAGGGCGTGGACCTGGCGGCTGCGGGCGCGGATGGCGCCGGCGCGACTGGCAAGGAGGCCTGATATGGCCGAGCTCACGCCCCGTATGAAGGAGCTCGTCCAGCCCCACTTGGCCGGCATTGAGCCCTACGATCCCAACTTTACGCCCACGCGCATCAACCTTTCGGCCAACGAGAACACCTATCCCATGCCGGCTGGCGTGCGCGAGGCGGTCGACACCGCCCTGGCTGCCACGCCGCTCAACCGTTATCCCGATCCCATGTCCAACGATCTGCGCGACGAGCTGGCCGCTTGGCATGGTGTGGCGCGCGAGAATGTCTGCGTGGGCAACGGCGGCGACGAGCTGCTCTATAACTACCTGTTGGCGTTTGGCGGCGCGGGGCGGACCCTGCTTAACTGCCCGCCGTGCTTTAGCGAGTACGCGTTCTTTGCGTCGCTCTGTCAGACCGAGGTGCGCGACGTGTGGCGCGACCCGGCAACTTTTGAGCTCGACCAGGCGGCTGTGCTCGCGGCCGCACCCGAGTGCAACTTGGCGATTGTGACCTCGCCCAACAATCCTACGGGCGACGTGGCGCCGCTCGACTTTATCGCGGCCCTGTGCGATGCCTGCCCCGGCATGGTGATGGTCGACGAGGCCTACGTGGAGTTTGCCGACGATTCGTTTGGCGCGGCCACCACGGCGCAAGGGCTTATCGCCGAGCATCCTAACCTGGTGATTTTGCATACGCTGTCCAAGGCGTTTGGCGCCGCCGGCACGCGTCTGGGCTACGTGATCGCGACCCCCGAGGTCATCGACGTGTTCGCGGCGATTCGCCAGATCTATTCAGTCAACGTGCTGAGCCAGGCCGCGGCGCTTGCCTGCGTGCGTGCCCGCGATGCGTATGCGCCCGTGGTGGCGCAAGTTGCATCCGAGCGCGAACGCGAGCTGTGCGCCCTGCGCGCAATGGCTGCCGAGGGCCTGCCCGTGGAGGCGTGGCCGAGCGCAGCAAACTTTGTGCTCGTGCGCACGCCGCACGCCACGCGCGTGCGCGAGCGTCTGCGCGATGAGTATTCGATTTTGGTGCGTGACTTTAGCTACGCGCCGGGGCTTGCGGACTGTCTGCGCATTACCGTGGGTATCCCGCAGGAAAACGACGAGGTGCTGGCAGCGTTTGCCGCGCTGGTGAAGGAGGAGATGTAGATGGGCCGTTATGTCGAGGTGACCCGCAAGACGGGCGAGACCGACATTGTCGTTAGGCTCGATCTGGACGGATCCGGCGTGTGCGATATCTCGACCGGCGTGCCGTTTTTCGACCACATGCTCAACGCCTTTGGCCGCCATGGCCTGTTCGATTTGACGGTACATGCGATGGGCGATGTGGAGGTCGACGCGCACCACACCGTCGAGGACACGGGCATTGTGCTGGGCGAGGCGTTTTGCCAGGCACTGGGTGACAAGGCGGGCATTACGCGCTTTGCCGATGCGGCGATTGCCATGGACGAGACGCTCGTGATGGCCGCCGTTGATATCTCGGGTCGCGGGCAGGCCTATTGCGATCTGCCCGTGCCGACCGAGCGCGTGGGCAGCTTTGATACCGAGCTGGCCGTCGAGTTCTTCTATGCCTTTGCGCGCGATGCTAAGCTCACGCTGCATGTGCGCGAGCTGGCGGGCGGCAACTCGCATCACATTATCGAGGCCGCCTTTAAGGCCGTGGGCCGCACGATGCGCCACGCCTGCGAGCTTGATCCCCGCGTCCAAGGAATCCCCAGCACCAAGGGCTCACTGTAACCGCCATATAGGCAGAAACCACCACAAAGGTGCCTGTCCCCTTTGTGGTGGTTTTGGATGATGGAAAAAGGAGGGTCGCGTGGGCGAACCGAAGATCGTGGTGGTCGACTACCACAAGGGCAACTTGTCGAGCGTCGTGCGCGGGCTTGCGCGCGCCGGTGCCGCTGCCTGCACGTCGGATGATCCGGAACAGATCCGCAAGGCCGATGGCCTGGTCATCCCGGGCGTGGGCGCGTTCTATGACGCGATCGCCTTTATGCGCCAGAGCGGCGAGGAGGCGGCCGTGCTTGACGCCGTTGCCGCCGGAACTCCTCTGCTCGGCATCTGCCTGGGCCTTCAGCTGTTTTTTGAACGCGGCGACGAGGGCGTGCCGGCGGACGAGGGCGCGGACGACGATGCCTCCGAGCAGGCCGGCGGTCCCTGGGTCGATGGCCTGGGCATTATGCGCGGCTCGTGCACGCGCTTGGAATCGAGTCGCCTGAAGGTGCCGCACGTGGGCTGGGACCAGGTGCACATGACGCCCGCCGGCGCGGCCGATCCATTGCTCGCCGGTTTTGCCGAGGGCGCCAACATGTACTTCACCCACAGCTATGCGGTGGCCGACGATGTCGATGCCGCCGATGTTCTGGCGCGCACGCACTACACGCGGAGCTTCCCGTGCATCGTGCGCCACGGCAACGTGTGGGGCTGCCAGTTCCATCCCGAGAAATCCTCCGCGCTGGGACAGCGCATCCTTAAGAACTTCGTCAACATCGTCGAGGAGGCCGGCCGATGATTCTGTTTCCCGCAATCGATTTGATCGGCGGCAAGGTCGTGCGCCTGGAGCGCGGCGACCGGAGCCGCTGCAAGGTATATTCCGACGACCCCGTGGCCGTTGCCCGCTCCTTTGCCGAGCAGGGTGCGAACTGGGTGCATGTCGTCGACCTGTCCGCTGCCTTTGGCGAGGATGAGGACGCATGCGCTGCCAACTCGACGGCGATCAAGGCTATCTGCGGCGTCGACGGTCTGTCCGTGGACGTGGGCGGCGGCGTCCGCTCGCTCGCACGCATCGACGAGCTGGCCGGCTATGGCGCGCGCCGTATTGCGCTGGGGACCGTGCTGGTGACCGAGCCGGGTTTTGCCGAGGTGGCAGCGCGCGGCTTTGGCGAGCTGCTGGTGGCAGACATCGCCGCCCGTGACGGCCAGGTCAAGGTGAACGGCTGGCGCGATGGCGCGGGCGTGGCGCTCGATGATGCGGTGACGCAGCTTTCCGAGCTGAGCTTTAAGCATCTGGTGTACACCGACATCGCGCGCGATGGCATGCAGACGGGCATCGACGTGGCGGCGTATCGCCATGTGGCCGAGGTTGCGGGTTTTCCCGTCATGGCTTCGGGTGGCATCTCGACACTCGACGATATCTGCGCGCTTGCCGCGGTGGGTGAGGATGCTATTGAGGGTGCGATCACCGGTCGCGCGCTCTACGAGGGCAACTTTACGCTGGCACAGGCGCTGGCCGCCGCCCGAGGGGAGGAGTAGCCCATGCTTACCAAGCGTGTGATTCCCTGTCTGGACGTTAAGGACGGCCGCGTGGTCAAGGGCGTCAACTTTGTGAGTCTGCGCGATGCGGGCGATCCGGTGGAGCTGGCGCGCGCCTACGACCGCGAGGGCGCGGACGAAGTCGTGTTCCTGGACATCACTGCGACGAGCGACAACCGTGCGACGACCATTGAGATGGCGGCGCATGCGGCCGAGGAGTTGGCCATTCCCTATACCGTGGGCGGCGGTTTTCGTGACCTGACGGGCATGCGAACCATGGTGGCTGCCGGTGCCGATAAGGTGTCGCTCAACTCTGCTGCCGTGCGCGATCCGTCGCTGGTCAGCCAAGCTGCTGCTGCATTTGGCAGCCAGGCCGTGGTCGTGGCAATCGATGCCAAGCGTGTTGGTTTGCCCGGTGAGCCGGGAGCCGACAAGTGGGAGGTCTTTACCGCGGGCGGCCGTAACGCCACGGGTATCGATGCGGTGGCGTGGGCCGAGGAAGCGGCTCGTCGCGGCGCCGGTGAGATCTTGCTCACCAGCATGGATCGCGACGGCACCAAGGCTGGCTTCGACCTGGCACTCACCCGCGCCGTGGCGCGCGCGGTGCCGATCCCGGTGATCGCAAGCGGCGGCGTGGGCACGCTCGAGCATTTTGCCGAGGGCGTGATCGAGGGTGAAGCCGATGCCGTGCTGGCAGCAAGTGTCTTTCACTTTGGGACCTTCAGCATCCGCGAAGTCAAAGAATACATGGCCAGCCAGGGAATACCTGTGAGATTGGACTTCTAAATGGAGCAAGTGACAACCGCGGCAGAGCTCAAATACGACGACCGTGGGCTGATTCCTTGTGTGGTTCAGCAGTATGACACCGGTGAGGTGCTTATGGTTGCTTGGATGAACGAGGAATCGGTGGGGCTGACGCTCAAGACCGGTACCACGTGGTTTTGGAGCCGCAGCCGCCAGGAGCTCTGGAACAAGGGCGCGACGAGCGGCAATATGCAGGAGGTCAAGGAGCTCTGGGCCGACTGCGATAGCGATACGCTGCTGGTCAAGGTCGACTCGCCGGGTCCGGCCTGCCATACCGGCAACCGTACCTGCTTCTTTAGAAAACTCGCGTAGGGCGGGCGCTTGACCAGGCGCTTGGCCAACCAGAAAGGATTGAACCATGGGTGTGCGCACCGCGAATGTTCAGGATGGAAATATCGGTGAGACGCTGACGGGGCTCGCTGGGGTGATTCACGGCCGTCGCGACGCATCGCCGCAGGAGAGCTATACCGCTCGCCTGCTGACCGATGTCGAGGACGAGCTGCTCAAGAAGCTTGCCGAGGAGGCGAGCGAGGTCATCATGGCCTGCAAGGATAACGATCACGACCACATCCGCTACGAGGCCGGCGACCTAATCTACCACCTGCTCGTGACGCTCGAGCGCTACGGCATCACCCTCGATGAGCTGGCCGGCGAACTCAACGCCCGCCGCCACTAGTCATTGGGGACATTCTTAAACGACTAGTCGTTTGGGACAGTCTTTGCCGGCGCTGCCAAATAGCATGCCCAATTACTACGATGAAACTGGATCTGCTGACCACACGTCGATTTTGAGCAAATCGTCAACGCTTCTACCTGCGGTTTTATTTTCCACATTAAGCCGATGGTCGGAGGTTTGCGGTTCATCGTAGTAAACGGGCGTTCTTTTTGGCGGGTGGTGTTGCACGGGCGTCGGTGGTGAGCAAAACGACCTGTTTTCCTCCGTCCCCAAGGGGTCATTTGTGAAGAGTGTCCCCAACGACTAGTCTTAGGCGAGGGGCGTGGGCTCCCATTCTCCGGTGAGGTGGGGGATGTCGAAGGTTCGATAGCCACAGTCGTAGGCGTGGGCCTGGGCCTCGCGGATGTTCCAGCAGATATCGCAGGCGCGGTGCGCATCCGAACCAAAGGTAATGGGCACCTCGGCATGGGCAAAGCAACGCAGCAATCCGGTCGCGGGGTAGTAGTCGTCGAGCCCCTTGCGCGGCGCGGCAGTCGAGACCTCAACGCGGCGGCCCGTGTCGTGTGCACACTCTGCCATCTGCTCCCAGAATGGCGCGGGGTCAAAGTCGGGCGCAAAGCCTTCCTTCGAAAAGCGCATGACCAGGTCGGGGTGGGCCATTACATCAAAGTTAAGCGGGCTTTCACAGGCGCGGCACCAGTTATCGACATAGCGCTCCCACACGCCGCGTACGCCCAGGTTTTCCCAAACATGCAGGTCGGTGTCATCGTCGACCCAGCCACAAAGCGAATCGGGCGTATCGGGACGAGCGACGTCCTCCGTCCCCGCCGTGCCCGCAGCACCGGCCATGATATCGCCCGGATCGCCAGTCCAGTGCACACTGCCCAAGCGCACTATGGCACCCGCTGACCAGCGCTCGACCAAAGGCTCGCAGCCCTCGTACCAATCGCATTCAAAGCCATAGATAAGCTCGAGCTCCGGCGCAATCTGCGCGGCAAGCTTGCGGGCGTCCTCAAAGGCCAGGCGATGTGCCGGCAGGTCGCCCTCGACAACCTGCACTTCGCAGTTGGCGTCCATGCTGGCGGGTAGGGTGAGGTGGTCAGTCGAGACCATGACGTGGCACCCGGCCGCAGCAGCGGCGCGAACGTTGTCCTCAAACGAGGCGTGCCCGTCCGAAAACGAGGTGTGGGTATGGCAATCGACCAGCGGGCAAGCAGACATGGCAGCTCCTTTGCGTCAGGCGAATTCGCTCCATTGTAGCGGCGCGGCTCTCGATGCGACGAGCGCGCCGGGGTGTCGGTTTCTTGCGGACAGGGAAAATCGCGCTCATCGCGCTCCGCCACATCCACGCCGCCCGCGATGTGCTAGCGTTTGAATGAACAAAACGAGCCCGTGCGGAAAGGAGCCGGACCGTATGCCATGCGATAGCAAATCTCCGCTGTCCCGCGAGACCGATGCGCCCGAGACCATCGTCAAGCTGGAATGCGATATCGACGACGCGTCGCCCGAGGTGCTCGCCTACGCCGCCGACCGCCTGCGCGAGGCCGGTGCGCGCGAGGTGCACTGGCTGCCCCTCTATTGCAAGAAGGGCCGTCCCGGCTGGCAGCTGCAGGTAATCTGTACCCACGAGGATATCGAGCGCCTACAGACGATTATCTTTTTGGAAACCACGACCAATGGCATCCGCCGCCAGGTTATGGAGCGCGTTTGCCTACCACGCCGCTTTGAGCGCGTAACAACGCCATGGGGCGAGGTGTCCGTCAAGGTGGCGACCCTGCCCGACGGTAGTGAGCGTGCGGCGCCCGAGTACGAAGACTGCTCCCGCCTCGCTCGCGAGCATAACGTGCCGCTCCAGCGCGTGATGCAGGCGGCACAAGCCGTGGCACTGCGATTTGAGTAACACGGCCGAGCGACGCGCCGCGCCCGGCCACATCAACCCCACCCGAAAGGACCACCATGAAATACCTCATCGCCTCCGACATCCACGGCTCGGCATACTGGACCGAGCGCCTGGTCGCCGCCATCGAGTCCGAGCAGCCCGACTGCATCGTCCTGCTGGGCGACCTGCTCTATCACGGTCCGCGTAACGACCCGCCGCGCGATTACGCTCCCAAGCGTGTGATTCCGCTGCTCAATGCCCTGGCCGACCGCATCATCGCGGTGCGCGGCAACTGTGACGCCGAGGTCGACCAGATGGTGCTCGATTTCCCGGTCATGGCCGACTACGCCACGCTGTTTGACGAGACCGGCCGTGAGCTGTTCCTGACGCACGGCCACGTCTTTGGCGCCGGCATGCACAACAGCGTCGACCACGCGCCCGCGCTGCCCGAGGGCTCCGCGCTCGTCTACGGCCATACGCACATCAAGGTCAACGAGGAGAGCGCCGCGCACCCGGGCATGTGGCTCTTCAATCCCGGCAGCGTGAGCATTCCCAAGGACGGTACGCATAGCTACGGCATCTACGAGGGCGGCGTGTTCCGTCACGTGGTCCTGGAGGAGGAATAACTATGGCGCAGCACATGGCTCAGCAAAATGCCGAGGGTTCGCGCGACCTGTCCACGCTGGTCGACGCGTCGGCCGAGCTGCAGCATCTGGTGCAGACTATCTGGCGTCTGCGTCAGCCCGATGGCTGCCCGTGGGATCGCGAGCAGACGCATCAGAGCATCGGCAAGAACATGATCGAGGAAGCCTACGAGGCGCTCGATTGCATCGAGGCCGATGATGCCACGCATCTGCGCGAGGAGCTCGGCGACGTGCTCATGCAGGTAGTACTGCATGCGCAGATTGCGGCGGACGCCGGCGAGTTTACGCTGGCCGACGTGGCGCGCGATATCGACGCCAAGCTCATCCGCCGCCACCCACACGTGTTTGGCGATGCGGACGCCGAGAGCTCCGACGAGGTGCTCAAGATTTGGGATGAGGTCAAGCTTGCCGAGAAGGTTGCCAAGGACAAGGCCGTGGCAGCGGGCGAAGCTGCGCCCGAGGGTCTGCTCGACGGCGTGCCCACGCATCTGCCGGCGCTGATGCAGGCGCAGAAGGTGTCGCGCAAGGCGGCTGCCGTGGGCTTTGAGTGGGAGACGGTCCAGGATGTGTGGGACGAGGTAGCTGAGGAGCGTGCCGAGTTTGAGGCCGAGGAGCCCGGCTCGCCCGAGCGCGAGATGGAGTTTGGCGACCTGCTCTTTGCCCTAGTCAACGTTGCGCGCAAAGAAGGAATCGACGCCGAGAGCGCCCTTCGCGCCAGCACGGCAAAGTTCCGCCGTCGCTGGGCTGCGATGGAGGCCGCCGTGCACGAGGCGGGCGATGACCTCGCCGCCTGCTCAACCGCTCAACTCAACGACCTGTGGGACCAAGCAAAAGCAAGCGAGTGAGGCCTGCGTCTCTCACGGCATCCATTCGTAGAGAGGTCTCTACAAGCAAAAAGCCATATACAACGGAAGATGTGCCAGCTGTGCTTCGGCATCCCACTCGAGTTGTTTAGGGTGCAACACGTAAGCCATCCCAATCTTCTTGTTAAAGCGCGCGCGGAATCGGTCGAGGGAGATGGTTCCGTATCTGCGTGGCGACTTAACTTCGATGGGGCTGATGCGCGGCTTTCCGGCGGCATTGACATAGGGTCGGGTGACGAGGAAGTCGATTTCCATGCGCTCCTCCCCCTCCTTCTTTCCGCTTTGGGAATAAAAGAAGAGTCTGTATCCATTGGCCTTTAGAGATTGGGCAACGTAGTTTTCGGTAAGCATTCCTTCGTTCAATCCGATGTCGCCGCGAAGCACGGCCCTGTAAACGTCTTCATCGGTATCGTTGTTGTCAGAGAAGGCAAGCGTTACAAGCAGGCCGGTGTCCGCCATGTAGCACTTGAGGGCCGTTTGCTCCATGCTGAGTGAAAGGCCCACGCTCGGTTCGCTTGCGGCATAGCAGATATTGGCAATTCGCGCGTCTGCCAGCCAAAAGAAGGCTTCTTCGTAGGTGCGCATGCGTGCGTTTTTATCAAGTGAGGAAAGCTTGAATCGTTTTTCGTGCTTAGAGAGCTGACCCGGGATGCCATCGAGTACGGAGACGACTTTGAATTCGTAACCGGTTGCAAAACGAGAGATATCGTTGCGATAGAGCTGGACGATTCGGCGCTTCGAAGCGTCGACGGGCGCAAAAGCGCGCTGTTCAACATAGATGGATACCGGCTCAGGCATGCCGCCTACGAGCATGTATTCGCGCATAAGGGAGAGCGCTCTGCGATGTAGGGCATCGGGGAGCGGCTTCATCTTGTTAAAACTCATGCGAATGAGATCGGCCAGCCCCTTTTCGTCCATGCCCCAAAGAAACTCCTCAAAGTCGAGGGGCTCAAGTTCCAGAGACTCTTCCTCGGATGGGATGACGATATCTTTAATGTTCTGCTTGATGCTGAGCAGGGATCCAGTTTCGATGTAGTCGTAACGTCCGTCTGCAACGAGATACTTGATGAGTCCGCGTGCTTGCGGGTACATCTGGACCTCGTCAAAGACGATAAGCGTCTCGTGTTCATAGAGTTTGACGTTATAGAAAACCGAGAGATAGAGGAAGAGCGAGTCGAAGTCAGTGCGATAGTCCTCAAAATATTGCTTAACTTCGGCAGGTGCTTGAAAGAAATCAATGACAAGGCAGGACTTGTATTCGGTTTCTCCAAACGTGCGGGCAAGCGTGCTCTTGCCGACGCGGCGGGCTCCTTCAATAAGAAGTGCTGTTTTACCAGCGTTTTCATGCTTCCATTTTAGTAGTTTGTCATAGGCTTTTCGTTTAAGCATGGCTACCTCGTACACGATATCCAGAACTTTTATAACCTGATTATGCACGATATCCAGAACTTCAGACCCTTAGAATTGCACGATATCCAGAACTTTGAACGATGTAAAAGCACATTATTGGCTCTTTCATTCGCAAGCCAGGTAAAGACGGTATGCCGATAGAAGAATTTAATGGGGGGGGGCGACCTCTAGAGATGAATGCTCGGTGCAAAAACAAGCGCCCCAAAGAATGATTTCTCCAATTCATATGTATCCCTCGGCTAACTTAGGGCATAATGCAAAAAGTGCGACATGGCTAACTTACGGAGGCGCACCAATGGTGCACAGTCGGCCAGTCGCTTGCATCAACCGTTTCCAAGTGAGAGGGAGACAACATGAGTGACATTTTGGATGTCTACGGTCGCGAGGTGCTCGACAGCCGCGGCAACCCCACCGTAGAGGTCGAGGTCGTGCTCGAGGACGGCAGCTTCGGCCGCGCGATGGTGCCTTCGGGTGCTTCGACCGGCGCCTTTGAGGCCTGCGAGCTGCGCGATGGCGACAAGGGCCGCTACCTGGGCAAGGGCGTCTCTCAGGCCGTCGAGCACGTCAACAACGAGTGCGCCAACGCCGTCGTGGGCCTCGACGCCTTCGATCAGCGCGCCGTCGATGCCGCGCTGATTGCCGCGGACGGTGCCCCCAACAAGACCAGGCTCGGTGCCAACGCCATCCTGGGCGTGTCGCTGGCCGTTGCCCGCGCCGCTGCCGAGTCGGCGGGTCTGTCGCTGTACCAGTACCTAGGCGGCGTCAACGCCCACCTGCTGCCCACGCCCATGATGAACATCCTCAACGGCGGCGTGCATGCCGACAATAACGTCGACTTCCAGGAGTTCATGATCATGCCGGTGGGCGCCCCGAGCTTTGCCGAGGGCCTGCGTTGGTGCGCCGAGGTCTACCACACCCTCAAGGGCGTGCTGCACGAGGCCGGCCTGGGCGGCGGCGTGGGCGACGAGGGCGGCTTTGCCCCCAACCTTAAGACCAACGCCGAGCCGTTCGAGTACATCACCAAGGCCGTGGAGAAGGTCGGCTTTAAGCCCGGCGTCGACTTCATGTACGCCATGGACCCGGCCTCGACCGAGTTCTACAACGCCGAGACCGGCATGTACGAGCTCAAGGGCGAGGGTGTTGAGTACACGAGTGCCCAGATGGTCGATTACTGGGAGAAGCTCGTCGACACCTATCCCATCATCTCCATCGAGGACGGCATGGCCGAGGAAGACTGGGACGGCTGGGTCGAGCTTACCCGCCGCATTGGCAACAAAGTGCAGCTGGTGGGCGACGACCTGTTCGTCACCAACACCGAGCGCCTCAAGAAGGGCATCGAGCTGGGTGCCGCCAACGCGATCCTGGTCAAGGTCAACCAGATCGGCACGCTCACCGAGTCGCTCGAGGCCATCGAGACCGCCAAGGAGGCCGGCTATGCGTGCATCGTGAGCCACCGCTCCGGCGAGACCGAGGACTCCACGATTGCCGACCTGGTCGTGGGCGTCAACGCTGGCCAGATCAAGTCGGGCGCTCCGTGCCGCAGCGACCGTATCGCCAAGTACAACCAGCTCATCCGCATCGAGGACGAGCTTGAGGGCAGCGCGCGCTACGCCGGCAAGGCTGCGTTCTACAACATTCGCTAAACAAGCGGTGCTCGCGGGGCGGGGTTGACTCGGCTCCGCTCCACTTCTGATGGCCGCCATTGGGCGCTGGGCCACACGGCTCAGCGCCTTTTTTATGTCGAGCAAAGGCTGGCGAAGGCGGTGCGCATGCTCGTGCTATAACTAAAGGACTTAGCGCAAACAAACCTCAACCGCACAAGGCGCACATGGATCAGATTTACGACAACAGGTACTATTCCGCCGGTTCGCGTGAGCCGTCGCCTCGCCGTGCGCGCACGGTGCAGCTCGGTGGGTCCGCCTACGCCGGCGCCGACCGCTCCACGCAGCGCCCGACAAGTACCTCGCGCCCTAATGCTCAAGTGAATACTTCGGCAGATGGACCGGTGCGCCCGGCACGTTCGTTGCATGCGTCGTGTCCCTCGGCCCAGACGCATGACAGGTCGAGCAGGCCCTCGAGCCGTCTTTCGGGCGCGGACTTTATGCGCTACGCCAACGACAATGCGGTGGTCAAGGCAATCTATGACTTTACGCATGGCTCTCTGCGCCTGCTGTTTATCGGTATCGTGGTGGCGCTGGCGCTTGTGAGCCTGTATTTCCCCGTGCGCGACCTGTACGTGGCAAAACGCTCGAGCGACATCTTGGCCAAGCAGGTTGAGATTCGCGAGCAATATAACGACGAGCTGCAAAAAAGCGTCGACAAGCTGCTCTCGGAGGAGGGCATCAAGGATGCGGCGTCCGAGGACCTGGGCCTGGTGATGCCTGGTGAGACTAGGATTGATGTCTTTGGCCTGCACGATGATTCGGACTCGTCGTCGGTTGAAAAGAAGTCGTCGAACGCCAAGAAGGCCAGCGAGGTGGCCAAGGAGATCGAAGAAGTCGGCAAGGACGCGCCGTGGTACATTCAGACGCTCGACATGCTGTTTGGATTTAACGGCGTCGAGGGTCAGACGGTCGCGTCCAGCGGCGAGTAGGCGAGTAACGCCCGGAGGGGAGCCCGCAATGGCAGAGTGCAAACGATATAAGGTGGCCGCGATCGACCTGGGAACGGTGTCGTCGCGACTGGTGCTGGCGCAGGTCGAGGCCGGGGCGATCGTGGAATCGTCCAAGCATACCGAGATCACCGACTTGGGCGAGGGCGTGGACGCGACGGGGCGCTTTTGCGAGGCGGCCGTTGAGCGCGTGCTCGCTGCGTGCCGCATGTTTGTGGACGAAGCCCGTGCCTTTGGGGCCGTGCGCATCTGCACCACATGCACGAGCGCCGCGCGTGATGCGTCCAACGCCGCCCTGCTGCTAGACGGCCTGCGCGAGCTGGGGCTCGAACCGCAGGTGATTCCGGGCGAGGTCGAGGCGCGCCTGACGTTTTTTGGTGTGGCGCACGACTTTGCGGGCGAGCGCATCATCGTCGCGGATTCGGGCGGCGGGTCGACGGAGCTTGCGACGGGTGTATACGCTCCGGAGCGCGGGGTCTTTGCGCTGGAGGGCACGCGCTCGCTGGACATTGGCTGCCGTCGTGTAACGGAGCGGTTTTTCTCCGCGTTGCCGCCTTTGGCAGGTGAGCTTGCGGCTGCTGCCGACTGGGCAAACGAGCAGTTTACGGCGTACTTTGAGAGCCTGCCCAACAACTTTGAGCGCGCCGAGCGCTTGGTCGCGGTTGGTGGCACCGTCACCACGCTCGTTGCACTCGTTCACGAGCTGGAGCCGTACGATTCGAGCTTTGTGCACCTGCGCGAGCTTTCGATGGAGCAGGTCTCGACCGCTATCGAGTGCATGTCCGCGCTGGATGTTACGGGCATTGCCGCATTGCCAGGCGTGCAGCCCAAGCGTGCGGGCGTGATTCTCGCTGGCGCCGTGGTGATTCGCGAACTCATGCGCGCCGGTGGCTACAGGGCGCTTACCGTGAGCGAGAACAGCCTCCTCGCCGGCATGGCGGCAACCATCAACGAGACTCTCGACGGCGCGACCCCCACCATCGCCTGGACCCCCACTCTCAGCACACTCTAAAAGTAGTCTTTTTGGGACGGGGCTTTTTTAGCTACATGGTCCGCCCGAGCCTTTCCGTGAATGAGTTTTCTGGGACGGGGATTAAAAAATCATTGTGTACCTAATGATTTTTTAATCCCCGTCCCAGAAAACTCATTGGGTGGGCGGAAAAGTAGTCAAAAAAGCCCCAAATTAGCTGCCCTGCAGTTGACGGCATCTAAAAGAAACGAGCCCGCATCCCAAAGGGACACGGGCTCGTAAACAATACGTGGTAGGGGCGGTGGGACGTCTGCGTATTTGCTGCGCAAATCCGCACCGGCTTCGGCCGCCTGCCGGCGCCCTCGCCGGCTCGCTACAAACGCTCCGCGTTTGCTTAACGCTTGCCCCCTCGCGGGTTCGAGCCCCACCGGCGTGCAAAAGAAACGGGCCCGCATCTCTGGGAGATACGGGCCCGTAAAAGCCAATGGTAGGGGCGGTGGGACTCGAACCCACAATCCTTGCGGCGAGAGATTTTAAGTCTCCTGCGTATGCCAATTCCGCCACGCC
>DXZV01000031.1:10911-14510 GCA_019419485.1 Collinsella sp. | reverse complement strand
ATTCAGCGCTGCGCTGCCGACCACACTGCCGAGGTCACCGTTACCTCCGTGCACATTCCCTCTGATGACCTCAAGGGCCGTATCATCGGTCGCGAGGGTCGCAACATCCGGACCTTCGAGCAGGTTTCCGGCGTCAACCTCGTGATCGACGACACGCCCGAGACCGTCGTTCTTTCGAGCTTCGACCCGGTCCGTCGTGAGACCGCCCGTGTCGCCCTCGAGAACCTCATCGCCGACGGCCGCATTCACCCTGCCCGTATCGAGGAGATGTATCACAAGGCCGCCGACCTGGTTCAGCAGCGCGTGCGCGAGGCTGGCGAGCAGGCTGCCTTCGATGCCGGCATCCACGACCTGCACCCCGAGATCGTCAAGACCCTTGGTGCCCTGCGCTACCGTACCTCGTTTGGTCAGAACGTGCTTCAGCATTCCCTCGAGGTCTCTGATCTGTGCGGCGTGATGGCTTCCGAGCTTGGCCTGGACGTTGTGACCGCCAAGCGCGCCGGCCTGCTTCATGACCTGGGCAAGGCAATCGACCACGACGTCGAGGGCCCGCATGCCGTCATCGGCGCCGAGCTTGCCCGCCGTTATGGCGAGAAGCCCGTTATCGTCCACGCTATTGAGGCTCACCATGCCGATGTCGACCCCAACACGGTGCTCGATGTCCTGGTGCAGGCCGCCGATGCTGTCTCTGCCTCTCGCCCCGGTGCCCGTCGCGAGTCTGCCGAGAACTACATCAAGCGTCTTGAGAAGCTCGAGGAGATCGCCAACTCTCATGACGGCGTCGAACGTACCTATGCCATGCAGGCCGGTCGCGAGGTCCACGTCATGGTCCAGCCAGACAAGATTTCCGATGCCCAGTCCACGGTTCTGGCTCACGATATCGCCCATCAGATCGAGGAAGAGATGGAGTATCCCGGTCAGGTGCGCGTCGTCGTGATTCGCGAGAGCCGCGCTGTCGATATCGCTAAATAACATGAGCGACGCGAACGAGCTCATCTCATTTATCGCGTCGATGTCGGGGGAGGGCAACCTTCGCGTCGAGGAGAACCTTGGCGAGGGGTATGTCCGCCTCCGCGTTTCGGAGGCCGAGCGGCGCCAGGCTAAGCACGACATTCAGCATGTCGAGGACATCGTCATCGAAATGCTCCGTAATGCTCGCGATGCCGGCGCCGACAAGGTCTATCTCGCCACGACCAAGGAAGATGGCGTCCGCACGCTTGTCTTTCTGGATAACGGTTCTGGCGTTCCGCAGGATATGCAAGAGCGAATCTTTGATGCCCGCGTTACCTCCAAGCTCGAGAGCATGAAGATGGACCGTTGGGGCGTTCACGGTCGTGGCATGGCATTGTTTTCGATCAAGCAGAACACCGACGAGGCCCGTGTGGTCACGTCCGGTGTCGATCTTGGTTCAGCCTTCAAGGTGAGCGTTGCGGCTAACCGCCTCAGTGAGCGTGCCGATCAGTCCAGCTGGCCCCAGGCCGTCAAGGATGAGGACGGACGTTATGTCTGTGCTCGCGGTCCGCATAATATTATTCGCGCTGCTTGTGAGTTTGCGCTCGAAGAGTTGCGTGGTTGCGATGTCTATCTTGGTTCTCCGTCTGAGATTGCCGCGACCCTTTATGCTCAGGCGTCAAGCCGGCTCGATACGTCTCGTCTCCTGTTCATTGATGACGAGAGCGAGCTTCCGGTTGTCGATCGTTTAGGCCTTGCTTCTGATGCCGAGGACTTTATCCGTATCTGTTCGGGTTTGGGTCTTGAGATGTCCGAGCGCACGGCCCATCGCATTTTGGTAGGGCAGATTAAGCCCGTTCGCGGTGTGACCGCGCGTCTGCTGCGCGAGCGTGATTCGTCCTCGCGTGCGCCGGCTCCTGTCGATCTCGCGAAGGATCGTCGCGGGCTACGTATTGCCAAGGATGACATTGCACAGTTTTCGCGTGCTGTGGAGCGCGACTTTAATGACCTTGCTGCCCGGTACTATCTCAACCTTTGCGGCGACCCAAAGATTCGTGTTTCGCGTGATCGAATCACCGTGACCTTTGATCTTGCCAAAGAGGAATAGTGCCTTTACCGAGTCCACTCGGTACGATACAGTTATTGCAGTTAAAACGTACTTTTAAATGCAGGAGTTTCTTCATGGATTGCCTGAAGGTATCAAGCAAATCATCGCCCGCGTCCGTTGCCGGCGCCATCGCCGGCATGGTCAAGGATGGTGTACCCGTCAACATCCAGTGTGTCGGCGCTGGTGCCGTCAACCAAGCCATTAAGGCCGTTGCTATCGCGCGCGGTTTTTTGATTCCAACCGGTTTTGATATTTCCTGCGCGCCCGTGTTCTCCGACATCCTCATTAACGGGGAGTCGCGCACGGCCATCCGCCTTTCTATCTACGTTCACCAGATCAATCGAGCTGCTATGGATAACGTCGTCATGGATGATGTTAAGCCTGTGGCATAGCTTCTGCTTGCCTTGTTTCGCTCCCCATCGTTAGGACTTATGCACATGGACCAGCGTTCCGTACGCGATATTCTTGCCGGTAAAACCTACTTTATCCGCACCTTTGGCTGCCAGATGAATCAGCACGACTCCGAGCGTGTGAGCGGTCTGCTTGATTCGTATGGCTGCCTCATGGCGCTCGATCCCGCGCATGCCGATATCGTTGTCTTCATGACGTGCTGCGTGCGCGAGGCCGCCGATACTCGCCTGTACGGTCAGTGCAATTCCTGCAAAAGCCTGCCGCCTTCGCCTTCGGGCAAGCGCGTGGTTGCCGTTGGCGGTTGCATCGCGCAGCGCGATGGCGAGGGCCTGCTCACCAACGTCGATAATGTCAATGTCATTTTTGGCACGCATTCCATCGCACATGTGGCCGAGCTCATTGCCGAGGCGTTCCTTGATGGTAAGCGTCATATCCGTGCCAATGAGCATGAGGATACGGACGCCATGAGCATGCCGTGGCATCGCGAGACCCAGTATCACGCTTGGGTGCCCATCATGACAGGCTGCAATAATTTCTGCACCTATTGCATCGTGCCGTATGTGCGTGGTCGCGAAAAGAGCCGCCCCTTCGAGGAGATTGTCGACGAGGTGACCGGTTTGGTACGCCAGGGCGTGCGTGAGATTACGCTGTTGGGCCAAAACGTTAACTCATATGGTCGCGATCTGTTTGGCAAGCCGCGTTTTGCCGATCTGCTGCGTGCCGTGGGCGATACGGGTGTGGAGCGTATCTTCTTTACGTCTTCACATCCCAAGGACCTGCTGCCCGAGACCATCGATGCCATGGCCGAGACGCCTGCCGTTATGCCGCAGCTGCATCTGGCCGTCCAGTCAGGTTCGACGCGGATCCTCAAAGAGATGAATCGCCGTTATACACGCGAGGACTATCTGGGCCTTGTCGATCGCATTCGCAACCGCATGCCCGACATCGCGCTCTCGACCGACATTATCGTTGGCTTCCCGGGTGAGACTGAAGAGGACTTTGAGCAGACGTTCTCACTTGCCGAGACGGTCCGCTATGCTCAGGCCTATACCTTCATCTATTCCAAGCGCGCCGGTACCCCGGCTGCCGAGATTGACGATCCTACGCCGCATGAGGTTATTCTCGAGCG
>DXZV01000031.1:8698-10901 GCA_019419485.1 Collinsella sp. | reverse complement strand
TTTCAACCGCTTGGTTAAGGTTATCGAGACCACGGCATACGAGTATAACCAGGGTGAGCTTCATACTGTGGTTCCGGCGCTCATTGAGGGAACGAGTAAAAAGAACGACGCGGTCCTGCTGGGCAAGAGTCCCAAGAATCAGACTGTGCACGCGCCTATCCCCGAGGGTTACAGCATCGATCAGCTTGTTGGCAAGATCGTTGATGTTGACGTTGACGTTGCCAAGACCTGGTATTTGTCCGGCTCCGTTGTGGGCGAGCCTCGCTAATGGTTGCTCCCGGGGCAGGTCTTTCCGCCGTTGCGATCGTCGGTCCGACGGCGGTTGGTAAGAGCGATGTTGCCGACCGTTTGGCAGCCCGTCTTTCGTCCGAAGTGCTGTCGTGCGACGCGATGCAAATCTATCGCGGCATGGACATCGGTACCGCAAAGATGGCGCCCGATGAGTGTACGGCGCCGCTGCGTCTCGTCGACATTGTAGAGCCGGGTGTGGCATATTCTGCTGCGCTTTATCAGGCTGACGCTCGCGTGCATGTTGAACGTCTCCTTGGTTCGGGTTGCCTGCCGGTTTTTTGCGGAGGTACGGGGCTATATCTCAAGGCCGCCCTTGATGAGATGGACTTTCCCTCGGGTGAACTTGAGGACGATCGTCGTGCGGGCTATCAGGAGCTTGCCGAGCGTATTGGCGAGGAAGAACTGCATGCCCTGCTTGCCGAGCGTGATCCAGAATCAGCTGCTGTTATTCATCCCCATAACGTGCGGCGTGTGATTCGCGCGCTCGAAATGCACGATGATGGGGTTTCCTATGCGCAGCAAAAGTCGCAGTTTAGTGTTCCGCGCGAGCATTATCATGCGTTATGGTTTGGCCTGACGCGAAATCGCGAGGTGCTCTATGAACGCATTAACCTGCGCGTCGATCTGATGTTTGAGCAGGGTCTTGTCGACGAGGTCCGCGGTCTTATGGACCAGGGGCTGGGAGATGCCCTGACGTCGATGCAGGCAATTGGCTATAAAGAGATCATCGATGCTTTCAATGGCGTGATGAGCATGGATGAGGCTCGCGAACTCATTAAGATGCGTTCGCGTCGTTATGCCAAGCGTCAGCTTTCGTGGTTTAAGCGCGATGACCGTATCGTGTGGTTTGATATGGATGAATGTACGATCGATGGGGTCGTTGAGGATATCCTGCATCGTATTGAGGCTGCCTAATGGCCCGTTTCCCCCTTGTTCCCACGGCACCCGAGCCCGAGCGTGCCATTTTAGTTGGTGTTGAGTGGCGCGACAATGCATGGCCACTCGATCGATCGCTCGATGAGCTGGAACGCCTTGCCCACACGGCTGGTGCCCAGTGCGTGGCACGCTTGTCGCAGCGTTTGGTAAAGCCGTATCCTAAATCGTTTATCGGTTCCGGTAAGGTTGAAGAGCTGTGCGGCCTGGTGCATCGCATGGATGCCGATGTCGTTATTTTTGACGACGACCTGACCCCCTCGCAGCAATCCTATTTGGAGAAAGCCGTGAGCGAGCCGGTAAAGATTATCGATCGTACAGCACTGATCCTGGATATCTTTGGCCTGCATGCTCAGACGCGTGAGGGACGCCTGCAGGTACAGCTGGCACAGCTTCAATATTTGTTGCCTCGCCTGCGTGGCATGTGGAGCCATCTCGCCAAGGAGCAGACGCGCGGCGGCATCGGCTCACGTTTTGGTCAGGGCGAAAGTCAGCTCGAGGTCGACCGTCGCCTCATTCGTAATAAGATCGCTGCGCTTCGTCGTGAGCTCAAGCAGGTTGAACAGCGTCGTGATGTTCAATCCAAGAGTCGCATTGAGTCACCGGCGTTTCGCGTCGCGTTAGCCGGTTATACCAATGCCGGTAAATCGACGTTACTCAATCGTCTGACCGGCTCTACGGTACTTTCGCGGGACAAGCTGTTTGCTACGCTCGACCCGACGACGCGTTCGTATCGTCTGCCCGGCGGTCGCGGCATGACGATTACCGATACCGTCGGCTTTATTCAAAAGCTGCCCCATGGTCTGGTCGATGCCTTTAAATCGACGCTGTCCGAGGTTTTGGGCGCCGATCTAATTCTCAAAGTCGTAGATGCGTCTGACGAGGACTATGAGCGGCAGCTGGAGGCTGTCGACCGCGTGCTTGATGAGATCGGCGCCGGAGAGCGTTTAACGCTGACCGTATTCAATAAAATCGATCT
>DXZV01000031.1:4327-8688 GCA_019419485.1 Collinsella sp. | reverse complement strand
AGTTTCCGTCGTCGCTATCCGGAGGCCGTTCTGTTCTCGGCCCAAACGGGCGAGGGGCTCGACGATCTCGTCGACCGGATTGCTCGCGAGGCAGCTGCCACCGATGTGTTGCTCTCCGCTGATATCCCGTATCGTGAGGGCGCTCTCATCACGCTGGTGCATGAGCAGGGAACCCTTCTGCATGAGGAATATCTCGAGGACGGCGTTCGCATTGTGGCGAAGTTGCCGGCTCGTATTGCACCGCTGCTCGAGCGTTATCGCACCGAGTAGACGAGCTCCAAAATGCCCAGAATGATGGGCTGATGCAGCAGATAAAAGAGGAGAGCGTGACGTCCAAGGCTGGCGAGCGCCGGCAGGGGGTTGGCGTAGGCCCAGCTAGGGACGGTCTTATCGATTCCCTGCGCTATGTGTGCGGCGAAGTATCCTGCAAGATACATAAAGATAAACGGGATGATGGGGTAGTAATCACCTGAGATAAACCCAGGGCTCGGAAATCCCAGCCACGCCAGGTAGGGGACAGGGTAGATCGTTTTGGGGATGCTCCAGGTGATTACGAACAACATAAGGCATAGGGGCATGCCCCATCTCGCCGTTATCTTCTTAAGGACGGGATCGGTCAACGCCACGATGCCGGTGCATGCGGCCATGCAGTAGATGATGCCAAAATTAACCGAATCGTCGACTGAGACAAGTGTTGTTGCCAACCAGACAACGAGTGCTGCTAAGGCGTATTTGGCGGCACGTTTGATATTGTTGCGCGAAAGGGTGCACATCCAACCGGCGATAAACAAAAATACCCAGCTGATGCTGGCGCGCCAGATGTCTTGAAAGGCTGACTGGGTAAACCAGGGCATATCCCAGCCGTACAGGTAGGCGAGATCATAGCAAGCGTGAAAACCTGCCATAGAAATCATCGTAAACCCGCGGACGGTATCAAATATGGTGATGCGTTTTTGCATTACGAGAACCGGCGCATCAAGCCGACGACTTTGCCCAGGATAACGGGATTCGTTGCATAGATAGGTTCCATGGTGTCGTTCTCGGGCTGCAAGCGCACACGCCCCTGCTCCTTGTAGAACGTCTTGACGGTCGCCGAACCATCAATCATGGCCACGACAATTTCGCCGTTCATGGCACTCTTTTGTTCACGGACGATGATGTAATCGCCATTGAAGATGCCGACATTGATCATTGAGCTCCCATGCACCTCAAGGATAAAGGAACCCTGATCAGTGGCGATTTCGGTCGGGATAGTAAACGTGTCTTCGATATTCTGCTCGGCCAGAATGGGAATCCCAGCCGCGACGCGACCAACGAGCGGTAGCGAGACCGTTCCGCGAGGTGCGGTGGGCTCGTCAGATTTAGAAATTGAGACAGAGGAACCATCCTCGTTAAAGAGTTCCAGGGCGCGCGGTTTGGTGGCATCGCGCTTGAGTAGCCCGCGCGCCTCCAGGGCAGAGAGATGGGCGTGCACGGTGCTGGGGGAGGAAAGGCCCACGGCAGAAGCCATCTCGCGCACGCTGGGCGGATAACCCTTCTCCTGCTGATATTCCTTGATGAAGTCGTAAATTTGCTGCTGACGCTTGGTAATTTTGCGAGCCATCAGGGCATCCTCTCTACCCATGTCAAACAAATGTTCGAATTTTGCTTGACAGGAACAACTGTTCGAAGATAATAATAACCGAACATTCGTTCTCGCGCTAGACATTTTTGTCCGCGCGGCTTGATAAAACTGTTCTCAGCAAAACACGCGAGAGGAGAACATGATGAACGTAACGAATATGGTCCAGGGAAACCTCGCCCTTAAGCTCGAGACGCCTGCAGAACCCACTTTTACGGTTGTTCAGGGTGGCCGCTCCGGCTTTCAGCCTTTGACCGTAAAGCCTGCGCGCAATCAGCAGGCTGTAGTCGCGCCGGCCCGCGTTGCCCTGAAGGTTCCGACGATTGTCGCCGTCGCCGTTGCGCTTACGCTCTTCTTTGTCCTCGCTATGTCGGTCTTTAGCACTCGTCACGCCGCGTATGCCGAGTCCGTTTCCAACATTACCTACGAGACCATTCGCGTTCAGCCTGGCGATTCTCTTTGGTCGATTGCCGAAGAATATCCAATCGAAGGCCTTTCCACGCAAGAGACTTCCGACATGATCCGTAGCGTCAATCATCTGGAGCATGGTTCGCTCGCCGCCGGTGCGCATCTTAAGGTTCCTGCTCGTTCGTAATCATTATCGCGCTGCGCATGGTACCCTTGTTATCGTTTAAGAGGAGGTACCATGCGCTGTCCCAAATGCGGCAAGGCACATACCCGCGTCGTTGATTCCCGTATGCAGGAGTCAAATAACACCATTAAGCGCCGTCGCGAATGTTGCTCGTGTAACTACCGCTTTACAACGTTTGAGCGATGCGAGGACCCTATCGAGGTCATTAAGTCAGATGGAACTAAGCAGCGGTTCGATCGCAATAAGCTTCTTGTCGGCTTGATGCGCGCCACCATCAAGCGCGATATCGACACTAAGAAGCTCAATGAGATTATCGATGACATCGAGGTCGAGCTGCGCTCTCGCACACTGACGGCCGTCACGTCCCATGAGTTGGGTGACATGGTGCTCAAGCGCTTGGCCAAGATCGACAAGGTGGCGTACATCCGCTTTGCCTCGGTCTACCGCGATTTCAAAGACGTCGATGAGTTTCTGCAAGAGCTCGACAAGCTAAGGTGATTCCATGTCCAACATTACCGTCAACATAAAGCGTCTCGATCCCACCGTCGAGCTTCCCAAATACGCCCATCCCACCGATGCCGGCTTGGATTTGCGCTCCAATGAGGACTGCGTCCTGAAGCCCTTCGAACGCCGTCTGGTCTCTACGGGGCTGGCCATCGCCCTGCCCGATGGCTACGCCGGCTTCGTTCAGCCCCGCAGCGGCTTGGCCATCAAGCAGGGCCTGTCTATAGTCAACACGCCGGGCCTCATCGACGCCCACTACCGAGGAGAACTCAAGGTTATCCTCATCAACCTGGATCCCTCCATTAACATTCAAATCAATAAAGGCGACCGCATAGCCCAACTCGTCATCCAAGAAGTCCCCACGGTCAACCTCATAGAAGTAGAAGAACTAGACAAAACCGACCGAGGCAACGGAGGCTTCGGCTCCAGCGGCATCGCCTAGGGCGCTCGTATCCCTCCCGCCCGGGGCTTATCTATATCATTCCATGCTCAAACATTCTCGCGTCGCTTCGCTCGCTGCGAAACTGCGCGTGGAACGATATGTGAGAGAGGCGGGCGGGCGGCTACTCGCTTGAAAAAATATTTACATTCTAGTAAGCCAATGCGACAAAGGAACAATCCCTTTGTCGCATTGGCTTACTGTATTTAGATTTTCCGGTTTCGCCTTTGAAGGTTCTAGTGGTGGGGAATCTGGTATAGCTGCTAGTACGTAAACGCAGCTTACCTGCGGGAGGCCCCTATATATCGTCCCACGCGCAGTTTCGCAGCGAAGCGAGAATGTTTGAGCATGGGATGATATATAGGGGCCTCCCGCAGGTAAGCGGACATAAAGACGCTAGCGGATATGCGCGGGTTTTCCGCCCCAGTAGAAGCGGCAAAAGGCTCTTTTGCGCTTTTGGGGTTTGCCTACGAGCTCCATGGTTGCGATGGCTATGTCTTCGGCTGCGTGTGGGCGGCGTAGTACTTCGCCGTTGATGAGCAGTGCCTTGAGCGACTCAGGATGATCGTGGAGATGACGCAACGTCACGATGAGCTCTCGTGCGGTGGTGACATGCATGCTGGCGCCCATGCCGGTGAGCATGGTGGTGTTGGCCTTTTCCTGGCCATAGGACTTGCCCAGCAGGATCATCGGCAGGTGTGCGCACAGGCATTCGGTGACGGTGAGTCCGCCCGATTTGAGAATTGCCAGGTCGCAGCCGTGCATAAGCGCTGCCATATCATCGACATAGTCCAGAACCGTGACGTTTTCGAGCTTCATGGCGTCGAAGAGCGTTTTGAGGCGGGTGGCATATTCGGTGTCTTTGCCCGGCAAAAAGACAAAGTGCATGTCTTCGAAGCTGCGTAGGAAGGGGAGGGTGCGGTCCATCTCCGCGCGAAAGCGAACGTACGGTTGAGGCAAGCTGGCACCGGCCATTACCAGCACGACGGTCTTGTCGGTGGGGAGGTTGAACTTAGCTAGCTCTTCCTCGCGATCGTAATCCGTGTCGAATCCGGCGCGAATAGGAATGCCGGTAATGCGAATCTTTGTCTCGAGCACCTTGCGCGGACGCAGCGTTTCGGCCATAAATTCGTTGGCAACACAGAATAAATCGGTGTCCTTGTGGGGCCACCATCCCTCGACTTCGTAGTCGGTCGGTACGCAGA
>DXZV01000031.1:821-4317 GCA_019419485.1 Collinsella sp. | reverse complement strand
AAAAGAAGCCGCGGTCTTATTGCCGTCGAATTTAATACGTCCAAAATCAAGGATATCGAGCACTTCAATCTCAATATCCTCGGGGATGCCATTGGTGCCGCGGATGAGGTCGAATGCCTGCGCTATCGCATTTGCGGCGGCCTTGTGGCCCGAGCCAACGGAGGCGTGCACGATGGTCATGAGAGGTTTTTGTTGAGCCAGGAGCGTGGTTTGCTCCGATTGGGGAGTGCTGTGCGTGAGCAGGGGAGCGTCGTCACTCGTCTGCGCCTGGTCCATCGATAACTCCCCTTCAGCTTTGTAATACGGATTTATCATTGTAGTGCATGAGTGTCACGTTCACGTAAATTTGGGTATGAGCGCAAAGAACGTCAATGTTTCGACGAGAGGATGTTCCATGACTACCGATCAGCCGATCGATGTTGCGATTATCGGTGGCGGCCCCGCGGGCTATGCTGCCGCCATTTATGCTGCGCGTGCCAACCTGACGACGACCGTGATTGAGCAGGGCATGTCGGGAGGGCAGATCGCCACAACCAATGAGGTCGAGAACTATCCGGGTTTCCCGCTCCTGAGTGGCGCCGAACTTGGCGAGCGTTTTCAGCAGCATGCAGAGGGCCTGGGAGCACAGGTTACATGGAGCATGGTTACGGGTATCGATTACGATGCCGATGCAGCGTTGTTTACGGTGCATCACGATATGGGCGATACGCTGGCCTCGAGCGTTATCGCTTGCATGGGTGCCACGCCGCGTCCGGCAGGTTTCGCAGGCGAGGATACGTATCGCGGTCGTGGCGTTTCATATTGCGCAACATGTGACGGCATGTTTTTCCGCGGCAAGCAGGTTTTTGTAATCGGTGGTGGCAATTCGGCATGCGAAGAGGCGCTGTTCCTGTCCGACATTGCCAGCAGTGTGACCATCGTGCTGCGCCGCGACCAGTTTCGTGCGCCCGATGGTGTTGTTCAGAAAGTACTCGCAAAGGACAATATTACAGTTAGGTACCAAACTAGTATTGTGGAGCTATCGGGCGAAGCCATGCCAACGACGATTACCTTTAAGGACAATGCATCTGGCGAGACTCATACCGAGTCATTTGAACCTGGCTCGTTTGGCATCTTTGTCTTTACGGGGATGCTGCCGCATACCGAGCTGGTTGAGCATCTAGTCGATCTGGCTCCTGACGGCGGCATTGTCACCGACGATTCGATGGCCACCCGTACGCCCGGCTTATTCGCAGCCGGCGATATCCGTTCCAAGCGTTTACGCCAGGTTGTGACCGCCGTTTCGGACGGAGCCATAGCAGCAACGAGCGCATACGCGTTTCTCCGTGAATAAGTACGATAATATATCTTATGTAAGGTTGCTATCTTTAAACAAAGTGGTTGGACGATGCATCAATGTGTTGTCCAACCACTTTTACTTGCCGGCTATGTGGTATGCAAAACTAGATAACCTAGAATACAATATAGAAAATGAACGGAGGACCTTTATGAACCACGTTAAACACGTTATTCCGATGTCCGATTCGTCGGTAAGCATTAAGCCCGAGGATATTCAGCCCACGGTGCTGCCCGATGCATTCATTCAGTCCGATATCGTGCGTAAACTCAATACGTTGAGTCTGCCGCGCTATAACCAGTTGCCCAATGTGACACTCTACCGCGACCAGGTCATTGAGTATGTTGCGCTGTGGATGGAGCCGCTGTCCATTTGCGTTGAGCACCCTGTCATTACGCCATCGATGATCAATAACTACGTGAAGGTCGGCCTGGTGCCTGCTCCGGTCAAAAAGCAATATGGCCGCGAGCAGATTGCCCGCCTGATCGCTATCTGCCTCTTTAAGCAGGTGCTACCTATTGCTGCGGTGCAGGCACTCTTTAACATTCAGCGTTTGAGCTACGATGCCCCGACGGCCTTCGATTATGTGGTCGATCAGCTCGAGGCATCGATTCGTTCGGCGTTTTCCGTCGAGCAGGCGCCGGTTCCCGATACGGCGCATCAGGTAACGCGTGAGTCGCTGCTTGTGCGCAGTGCGGTTTCATCCTTCGTTTCGAAAGCGTACCTGATGAGCTATCTAAAGTTTAATGGGTTTAATAGCTAGCCGACGTATAAAACGGGCGGAACAAAGGGCTATCTGCCACTTTGTCCCGCCCGTATTTTTGCTTGGTTGGACGTTATTGGCCCGAAGCCACGCCCATGCCGTAGCCGATAATGAGCCCATACATTTCGGCATAGTATGAATCTAGCCCGTTACAGGGCATGATGATAGTCTTGGAGCCTGGCCAGCGCTCCACAATTCGGCTGGCAAGTGCTTGGGCGCCTGCCTCATTCTCGACATGGTCGATAACGACCTCGCCGCCCGTAAAACCTTCGGCTTCCATGGTGTCGATGATCTTGTTGAGCATCTTCTTTTCGCCACGCGTGTGCCCGACGAGCTCGATTTTACCGGCCTCGCTCGCCGTGCCCAAAATGCGAATATTGAGCTTGTTGGCAATGACGCCGGCTGCCTTAGGAATGCGTCCTGCCTTTGCAAGGTTCTCGTAATTACACAGGCTAAAGAGAATCTTGCTGTTTTGCTCGAGACTGTCGAAGTAAGCGCAGGCGTCCTCAAAGGAAACGTCCGGGTTACTTGCAAGATAACGATCAAACAGCAAGAAGATCAGATCCATCTTGCCGCCTGCTGCCCGCGAATTGACCAGGTGAATCTGACGATTGGGCTCCTCGGTAAGTACCATATCGCGTGCCGTAGCGGCAGCGTTATAGCTTCCAGAGACACCCTCCGAGATTGGCATGCAGATCGTCTTGTCGGCGAGCTTAAAGAGCTCAGCCCACTCCCCCACGCTTGGGCAGGCGCTCGATGATGCGCTGGCTTCCGACTGAATGGCAACATTAAGCTCGTGAACATCGAGCAAAAGGTCGTCGACAAATTCGCGCTCCCCTACTCGAATTTTGAGAGGAGCGAATGCAAAGGTGGTACGGGGTGCAGTCGGTTGCCAATCGCGAAGATTGCAGCTCGAATCTGAGATAAGTGCCCAGCTCATTGAGGGTCCTTTCTAGTTGTTCCCCAACAATTATAGCCATCTTTTTGATTGATTGGACGGCTATCTAGTTTTGAATACTAGATAGCCGTCCTGATTTTATGGCAAACGGTAGGGAAAAAAGAATGGGCCTCGTGACTCAAGATCGCGAGGCCCACGTTCGTTCGCTGCAGTAATAAATTAGTAGCGCACGAAAATGTAATTGTTGTTCATGCCGGCGGCAACGGAGCTGATGATGACGCCCGTTTTGTAGTCGGAAGCATGGATCATCTGACCATTACCGATATAAATGCCGGTATGGTAGGAGTTAACCACAACATCGCCGGGTTGCGGATCGGACACACGGGTCCAACCCATGAAGTCGACCGTGGTGCCCAGACGGCAGTAGCGTCCCGTGAGGCAATAGCTTACAAAACCGGAGCAGTCAAAGCTGTTCGGTCCAATGCCGCCCCAAGAATAC
>DXZV01000031.1:0-811 GCA_019419485.1 Collinsella sp. | reverse complement strand
CTGTAGGCGCGCGAAACAACGGAGCCACCATCAACAGACTGACTCGGTGCTGAAGGCGTGGGAGCCGGAGCGGGCGTGGGGGCAGGCTGCGGTGCGGGAGCCGGCGTGTTGCCGCCCTGGTTGTTGTTATTGTTGGTCTGGCCGCCATTGTTGGTGTTCTCGGTCGTACCGGCGGTGTCGTTGCTCACCGTGGCCTTTTCGGCGGTGCTAGCATTAATGCCAGCCTGCAGCGCAGCGTTGGCCTCGGCCTCGGCAGCGAGCTCGGCCTGCAGCTGCGAATCCAGGGAGTTTACGACGTTCTGGGCTTCAGCCTGCTGGGCATTAAGCTCGTCGACCTTCTTTTGCGTGGTGGCGACGTTCTTCTCCTGCTCGGCCTGCTTATCGGTGAGCTGCTGCTTAAGCTCCTTGACCTCTTGAATGGTCTGAGCTTGCTTATCGGAAACTTTGCCGTAGTAGAACAGACGGTTGAGCATATCGCTCAGATCATCGACACCCGTCAAAACCTGAAGCAGGCTCAGACCGCCGGTTTTGTACTCGCCGGCGACATAGGTCGAGAGCTTGGCCTGACCATCGGCGATCTCCTGCTGCTTTTGCGTGATCTCGCCGGCAGTCTGATCGAGCGCCTGCGTCTGCGTGGCAAGCTCATCGTAAATCTGCTGGGTTTGGGTGCCGATCTGCTCGAGTTTCGTACGAGCAGCGGCAAGGTCGGATGCGGTATCGGCGTAGGCAGGAGCCGCGAGGCCCAAGCCCAAAACACAAGCGAGGGTTGCCGTAGCAGCGCAGCGTGCCATGTTTTTGTGCGTGTTTGCTG
>DXZV01000030.1:9452-14651 GCA_019419485.1 Collinsella sp. | reverse complement strand
CTAAAAAAATTACGTGCCCTGGTCGAGAGGGACGGGCTCTGACCAGGGCGAAGGCCGAAGCGGTCGCGGCCCTGCGCGCCGAGGGGCACGCGCTCGGGCACCTGCTCGCATGCGCCGAGCTCAAGCGGTCGACCTACTACTACGCCCTCGCGCACCCGCCGAGGCCCACGCGCCCCGAGCTCTGGGAGGCGGCCGCCGAGATCTTCTCGCGCACCGCCAACGGCTGCGGGCACCGGCAGATAGCGATGTGCCTCAGGGCGGAAGAGGGGGCCGTGATAGCCGACAAGACCGTGCTCAAGATGATGCGCGAGATGGGGATTCGCTGCGGTATCAGACGCGAGACGGCCTACCACAGGTACAACTCGTACAGGGGCGTCGTCGGCAGGACGTTCGAGAACGTGATCGCGAGGGATTTCGACGCCGGGGCCCCGTGGCGGAAGCTGGGAACGGACGTCACCGAGTTCAAGGTGGCGGGCGGCAAGGCCTACTGGGCCCCGACGCTGGACTTCTGCACCAAGGAGATCGTGGCGAGCGACATATCGACCACGCCCGACATGGCCCAGCAGGTCAGGATGCTCGACGAGCTGCTGTCCAAGATCCCCGAGGGCGCCGCCCCGACCATGCACTCGGACCGGGGCTGGCAGTACCAGCACGCCTCGTACACATCCAGGCTCGAGGCCGCCGGCATCGTCCAGAGCATGTCCAGGAAGGCGAACTGCATCGACAACGCCGCCACCGAGCAGCTCTTCGGCCACGTCAAGGACGAGTTCTACCGGGGCCGCGAGTGGGAGACGTTCGAGGATTTCAAACGCGACCTGGAGGAATACATAGTCCACTGGAACACGAGCCGGAGGCAGGTAAGATTGAAGGGCCTGACCCCGGAGGAGTTCCGGAATCAGGCCCTCGCGGCCTAGTCGCTATTTAGGGCGTCCAAGATTTGGGACGCAGTTCACAACAGGGGAGCGGGTCTTTTTTGGTGAGGAACGTTGCCCCGACGAGCACGTCGGATTCCCGGAACGGGCGGCCCGCTGTTAAAGTTTGTCGCGAGTTCCGCACGCAAAGGAAAGCACTTAATGTGCTTTCCGTCTTGTGCAGGACTGTAGAGCAGCAAACTTAAACAGCGGGCCGCCCGTTCCGGGAATCCGCCCCCGCGCACAGAAGGGGATTCCTTTTGCCAATAAGGGACAGGTTTATTTTGGTCGGTTTTTCATGCTTGAATTTGAAACATTTCGCCCGACAAGAGCGTATCTATGGTGAGGGCCTCATCGAGAACCATTAATGTCACCGGGAGGTGATTATGGAAGAACAAGCTTTTAGACAGGCGGTCGAAGACCACCGGGATGTCGTGTTTCGGATCGCATTGACGTATCTGCGTGATCGCGCTGACGCCGACGATGTCGCTCAAGACGTCTTTCTTAAGTTGCTCAAAAGCGACGCGCAATTTGAAAACTGGGAGCATCTTCGTCGATGGCTTATCCGGGTCACGATCAATGAATGTAAATCTCTCTTTCGAAAGCCGTGGAGGCGCGTGGAGGATATTGAGAATCTGGCCGATTCGCTTTCGACGGCGCAGGAGGAGACCAAGGCGGTCCTGTCAGACGTTATGCGACTTCCGGAGCGATTCCGTATTCCTATCGTGCTCTATTACTATCTGGGCTTCTCGACTTCAGAAATTGCCGAGTTACTGCATGTGCCAGCCGCGACCGTTCGAACGCGTTTAGCTCGCGGCAGATCGAAGCTCAAGTTCATCCTAGAGGAGGGCGACCGTGAAATCCAACCAGATCAAGCAGGCCTTCGAGTCCGTCCAAGCCGATAGCGATCTTGCTGACCGTGTTCTTTATGCCGCTGCTGGCGAGCCGCTTCGCCGAAAGGGTCACGCGAAGCCTCTGTATGTTGCCGTAATCGGATGTCTTGCCGGAGTGCTGGCGACCGGAGGGGTCGCCTACGCTGTTGTCAATTCCAGTTATTTTGCCTCTGCCTGGGGAAACCATGGCAACGGAGAGTCTGTTACCTGGACAAATGGCGGCTCGTCGGGGACGAAATATACCTACACCAGAGAGTTTGGTGATGGTATCGCGCCCCAAAGCCTGGAGGGTGCAGTCCAGAAGGTCAATCTGTCCGTCGAGGGCAACGGCTATACGCTCGACATTCATGAGATGGCAATCGACGAGAACGGTTGCGGTGCTGTGACGTTTACATTGTCCAATCCGAATGGCGTTAACTACTACAAGCCGGCGGCAGAGCTTGGCGAACTTGTTCTCTATGGTGAAGAAGAAGGGGGCGTCAGTACACCCAGCATGAACTTCGGCGAGGAATGGGCTGATACACGCTGCACCATTGATAAAGACACATCAAGCGACACGGTCATTAACGGCACGATGTACTTTGCATCTTGGAATCGCGATCGAGATTTACGACATGCGGTCACCTGGAATATCAGTTGGACGGAGGGCAAAGGTGAGGATGCGAAGGTGATCGAGGTATCGACGCCAGAGTTTAACGTCGGAGCGCACGTCGATACAAAAGAACTCCGCTCCGATGACTCGCCTCTCGAGATCAGTCCGTTTTCCATCCAGACGCACATCGATGATCTGGGCTATGAAGCAGTTGATCATAAACTGACCGTCACCTACAAGGATGGGTCAGAGCAGATTATCGAAGATGACGACGCAGGGGCGTACAATTTCTATGTTTCGATGGGACGCAATAGCGGAGAGAACATTTGGGTGCCAACGAAGTTGATTGATGTCGACCAAGTGGTTTCAGTAACGCTCGAAGGCACACGCTGCACTTCAACAGGGGGCGCCGAAACGTCGGAACCCTTTACCATCGTCTATTCGTAAGATTTGGGGCCGCTTTCTACTAGGGGAAGCGGCCTTCTTTGCGGTAAATGGGCGGTTAGACCGCACGATATTCGCCTGCATTCCTGAAGTATGCGGCAAAATCTTGATGGGTCGACCACACCGTATATGCTCAAGCGCTCTACCTGCGGGTTTATTATCGCAAAACCCCGGTGCGCTCGGCGGGTCCAGAATTTGCCGCATACTTCCGAAAGCGCCGCCGATTTCCATGCGACAGGTGAGAGCAGATCACCGTTGGAGCGCGACGTTTCCCCAGATAAAACCGACCAAAATAAACCTGTCCCTTTTTGGCAGGTAACGTTGCCCCGACGAGCGCGTCGGATTCCCGGCCCCGTGCACAGGAGGGGATTCCTTTTGTGTAGGCTTTGCGGAAATGTGCCGATTTTGGGATACGCCCGGCGGCGTGGTCTGTTGACGGCACAGCTAACGCCACGTATCCTATCGAACTGCGTGTTTCGTAGGGGGATGCTGACCCCTCGATTCAAGCCGTTGCACTTTACAGAAAGCTGGAATCATTCGAGAAGGAGTACGCTTTGCCTACTATTAACCAGCTGGTTCGCCAGGGCCGTCGTTCCGTGCCCAAGAAGTCCAAGAACGCTGCTCTGCAGCACAACTCCCAGAAGCGCGGCGTGTGCACCCGCGTCTTCACCACGAGCCCCAAGAAGCCGAACTCGGCTCTTCGTAAGGTTGCCCGTGTTCGCCTCGTCAACGGCATCGAAGTTACTGCTTACATCCCGGGTGAGGGCCACAACCTGCAGGAGCACTCCATCGTGCTCGTCCGCGGCGGTCGTGTCCGTGACCTCCCTGGTGTCCGTTATCACGTCATCCGTGGCGCCTACGACGCTGCTCCGGTCCAGAACCGTATGCAGGCCCGTTCCAAGTACGGTGCTAAGCGCCCCAAGGCTAAATAAGCCAGATAACGTTTTGATACTTTCGCCGTGCGCCGCCTAAGCGCCGCACGGTAGACACTTAAGGAGATTTCACATGCCGCGTCGTGCAGCAGCTAATCGTCGTGAGGTTCAGCCTGACGCCGTTTACAACAACCGCCTGGTGACTCAGCTCATCAACAAGGTCCTTCTTGACGGCAAGAAGGCCACCGCTGAGCGCATCGTTTACACCGCTTTCGAGATCGTTGCCGAGAAGTCCGAGGGTGGCGACGCTCTCGCTACCTTCAAGAAGGCTATGGACAACGTCAAGCCCACGCTCGAGGTTAAGCCCAAGCGTGTCGGTGGCGCTACCTATCAGGTCCCGATGGAGGTCAACTCCCGTCGTTCCACCGCTCTGGGCATCCGCTGGATCGTCAACTTCTCCCGCGCTCGCAAGGAGAAGACCATGGCCGAGCGTCTCGCTAACGAGATCCTCGACGCCTCCAACGGTCTTGGCGCTTCCGTCAAGAAGCGTGAGGACGTCTTCAAGATGGCCGAGGCCAACCGCGCGTTCTCTCACTATCGTTGGTAAGTTAAGGTAAGGAACTAACATGGCTAAGCCTAAGTACAAGCTTTCCGATACCCGTAACATCGGCATCATGGCCCACATCGATGCCGGTAAGACCACCACGACCGAGCGTATTCTTTACTACACCGGTAAGACCCACAAGATCGGTGAGGTCCATGAGGGCGCTGCCACCATGGACTGGATGGTTCAGGAGCAGGAGCGCGGCGTAACCATTACCTCCGCTGCTACCACGTGCTTCTGGAACAAGGACGGTAAGGACTACCGCATCCAGATCATCGACACCCCGGGCCACGTTGACTTCACCGCCGAGGTCGAGCGCTGCCTGCGCGTCCTCGATGGCGCTGTCGCCGTCTTCGACGCCGTTGCCGGCGTTCAGCCCCAGTCTGAGACCGTTTGGCGTCAGGCTTCTACCTTCAACGTCCCCCGCATCGCCTTCATCAACAAGTATGACCGCGTGGGCGCTGACTTCTTCAACGCTATCGAGACCATGAAGGATCGTCTCGACGCCAACGCCGTGGCCGCTCAGGTCCCGATGGGCGCCGAGGACAACTTCTGGGGCGTCATCGACCTCGTTACCATGACTGCATGGGACTTCAAGGCCGACGAGAAGGGCATGACCTACCCCGAGCCGATGGACGAGATCCCGGCTGAGTTTGCCGACATCGCTGCCACCAAGCGCGAGGAGCTCCTCGACGCTGCTGCCAGCTTTGACGACGAGCTCATGGAGAAGATCCTCATGGAGGAGGACTTCACCGTCGAGGAGCTCAAGGCTGCTCTGCGCAAGGGCGTTCTGGCCAACGAGCTCAACCTCGTCTTCGTGGGCTCCGCCTACAAGAACAAGGGCGTTCAGGAGCTGCTCGACGCTGTCGTCGACTACCTGCCC
>DXZV01000030.1:6282-9442 GCA_019419485.1 Collinsella sp. | reverse complement strand
CGTTGAGGCCGTCACCGGTACCGATCCGGACACCGGCGAGGAGATCCAGCGTCATCCTTCCTTCGACGAGCCTTTCTCCGGCCTGGTCTTCAAGATCATGACCGACCCGTTCGTCGGTAAGCTCACCTACGTCCGCGTTTACTCCGGCCGCGCCGAGTCCGGCTCCTACGTGGTCAACGCTTCCAACGGTCAGCGCGAGCGTCTCGGCCGCATCCTCGAGATGAACGCCGCCGAGCGTATCGACCGTGACGACGCTGCCGCCGGCGACATCGTCGCTTGCGTCGGCTTCAAGAACTCCACCACCGGTGACACCCTGTGCGCCGAGGGCAAGGAGATCGTCCTCGAGAAGATCGAGTTCGCTAAGCCCGTTATCGACGTTGCCATCGAGCCCAAGACCAAGGCCGAGCAGGACAAGATGTCCCTGGCTCTGACCAAGCTCGCCGAGGAGGACCCGACCTTCCAGGTGTCCACCAACCACGAGACCGGTCAGACCATCATCGCCGGCATGGGCGAGCTGCACCTCGAGATCATCGTCGACCGTCTGCTCCGCGAGTTCAAGGTTGACGCTAACGTTGGTAAGCCCCAGGTTGCCTACCGCGAGACCGCTGGTCACGACGTCGAGAAGGCTGAGGGCAAGTTCGTCCGTCAGTCCGGCGGTCGCGGTCAGTACGGCCACGCCGTCATCAAGCTCGAGAAGATGGAGGAGGGCTTCGGCTACGAGTTCGTCAACGCTATCGTCGGCGGCGTCGTGCCCAAGGAGTACATCCCGTCCATCGACAAGGGCATCCAGGAGGCCCTGAACACCGGTGTTATCGCCGGCTTCCCGGTCCTCGACGTCAAGGTCACCCTGTTCGACGGTTCTTACCACGAGGTCGACTCCTCCGAGGCCGCCTTTAAGATCGCCGGTTCCATGGCTATCAAGGACGCTCTCAAGAAGTCCGATCCGCAGCTGCTCGAGCCGATCATGGCTGTCGAGGTCGAGACCCCCGAGCAGTACATGGGCGACGTTATGGGCAACCTCTCCGGTCGCCGCGGCAAGATCGAGGGCATGGAGGATCGCAAGAACAGCAAGCTCATCCGTGCCAAGGTGCCGCTGGGCGAGATGTTCGGTTACGCTACCGACCTTCGCTCCCAGACCCAGGGCCGTGCATCCTACACGATGCAGTTCGACTCTTATGAGCCCGCGCCCAAGTCCATCGTGGACGAGGTCATGAGCAAGAACGCCTAAGTTCGAGCTCCCTGTTACGTAATCCTGCGAGAACATCTCTCGCACTCTTTGGAGGTTTAAGTTGGCTACCCAGAAGATCCGCATTCGCCTCAAGGGCTATGATCACGAGGTCGTCGATCAGTCCGCGAAGCTCATCGTCGAGACCGCTCAGAAGACCGGCGCTCGCGTTTCCGGTCCTGTCCCCCTGCCCACCGAGCGCAACCTGTACACGGTTATCCGCTCGCCGCACGTGAACAAGGACTCCCGTGAGCAGTTCGAGATGCGCACCCACAAGCGCCTCATCGACATCCTCGACCCCACCTCGGGCACCGTTGATTCGCTTATGCGTCTCGACCTCCCCGCTGGCGTCGACATCGACATCAAGCTCTAAGCGATATCGCTCATAGCTTAAAGGGCCCCGCTGCCGTTACGGTAGCGGGGCCCTTTTGTTTTGCATGATGGGTTTGGATCGCCGAGTAAGGCTGCCGAGCGGCTGGCTGTGGCGACCTACTCACTCAAGGGGCGCAATGACGCTTCCTCAAAATGGAAGGATCGCAAGCCGTCTTCTGTTTCGATGCACGCACGACCAAAGCCATCGACCGTTTTAAAGATGCCTCGCGCCAGCTCGTCACCGGCAGGGGAGCGGGCGATAACGTGCTTTCCAATCCAATTGAGGTGAGCGACATATTCGCCGTGGACGGGCGCGAGCGGTCCGGTGTTTTCTTCCATGGCGTTGAGGCGTTCTGCCCAGGCATCTATAGCGTCTATAACTGCGTGATAGACCTCATCGAGGAGCATGTCGACAGCTGGAACGTTCTCGTTAAGGTCCGAGAGACCGATTGCCGGCAGGCCGCCATCGGGCACCTCTTGGGGCGCATAGTTCACATTGACACCAATGCCACAGACGGCGAAAGGTTTGCCTTCGTTATCGCGTGCGGCCTCGACCAGAATGCCGCCGAGTTTGCGTCCACGCGCGACCAGGTCGTTGGGCCATTTGAGGCCAATCTCGTTTGCAAGACCCTGTTTTTCGAGCGCCTCGAGCACCGCTAGGCCGCTGACGGCAGCAAGACCAGAGTACTTCGCAGGATTAACGCATGGACGCAGGACAATCGAAAGCAATAGGTTGCCGGCGGTTGAATCCCACTTGTGGCCGCGCCGGCCGCGTCCTGCTGTCTGAGCCCGGGCGGCAAGTCCTGTGCCGTGCGGCGCTCCCTGTTTTCCTGCTTCGAGCAGGTCATCGTTGGTCGATCCGGTTACGTCGACTATCGTTAATTTGGCATCCATAACGGCTGCTACCTCCTTAATGAATAAGTGAATAACGCAATGGTGTCGAGAGAGACACAATGTGAAGCCTTTGTCGCATTTGGACAATTTAATGTTAACACGTTAACAACGACTGAAATGCGCTATCCTCTCTTGGTCGATGTAAACACGTCAACAACTCAAAGGAGGTTAGTGATGGGTTTCACGATTCTTGGAACAGGCTCGGCGCTTCCTAAGCGCAGTGTTTCCAATGACGAGCTGTCCGAGTTCCTCGATACCTCGGATGAGTGGATTTTTACCCGCACAGGTATTAAGAGTCGCCACGTCTGCACCACCGAGTCACTTGACGACCTTGCCGTAGCGGCGAGCGAGCGGGCACTTCAGGTGTCCGGAATCGACGCGAGCCAGTTGGATCTGATCGTCTGCTCGACGACGACGGGTGACCACCTTGTTCCCGCCGAGGCGTGTGCCGTTGCTGAGCGACTGGGCGCGACGTGCCCTGCCTTCGATGTCTCGGCTGCCTGCGCCGGCTTCGTATTTGCGCTCGATGTTGCCGAGGGCTATATCGCCCGAGGACGAGCCAAGCATGTGCTTGTCGTTGCCGCCGAGCAGATGACGCGCGCGCTCGACTGGACCGACCGCGCCACCTGTGTGCTCTTTGGCGATGGGGCAGGCGCCGCGGTGATTGAG
>DXZV01000030.1:4996-6272 GCA_019419485.1 Collinsella sp. | reverse complement strand
ACGGCGCCCGACGTCGAGACGTTGTGCGTTCCCGGTCTGGTCGGCACCTCGCCGTTTAAGGCCTCCGCAGATAGCGAGAGCGTGCTGTCCATGAATGGCCGCCGCGTGTTCAAGTTCGGCGTCAACGCGATTTGCGACACGGTCCATAAGCTTGCGAGCGATGCGGGCATTTCGGTCGAGGACATCGACCATTTTGTATTCCATCAGGCTAACGAACGAATCCTGAGTCAGGCGGTCAAGCGCCTCGGTGTGCCAGACAAGCGCGTGGTTCGAACGCTGCGCGAGACCGGCAACATTTCGAGCGCATGCATTCCGCTTGCCCTCGACCGGCTGGCAAACGCCGGTGCACTTCACACGGGCGACACCATCACCCTCGTTGGATTTGGCGCCGGTCTGGATATAGGTGGCTATCTACTTCGTTGGAAGTAGTCGCACATAGGAAATAAAAACGCCCCTAGGGCACAAACAAAGGAGAACTACCATGGCAGATCAGAAGACCTTCGAGCGCGTTTGCGATGTTATCCGCGAGACCGCCGGTCTTGACGATGTCGAGATGAAGCCCGAGTCCACGCTCGAGGAGATTGGTCTCGACAGTCTGGGCACCGTCGAGATCCTCGTCGCCGTTGAGGACGAGTTTGGCATCCAGCTCGATACCGAGGAGAACCCCAAGACGGTCGGCGAGTTCGCCGATACGGTCGAGGCGGCATTGGAGAAGTAGAGATGCTCAAGACTCCTCTCTGCGATCTGCTCGGCATCGAAAAGCCCGTGTTCCAGGGCGGTATGGCCTGGATCGCCGACGCCTCGCTGGCGTCCGCAGTGTCCGAGGCGGGCGGCTTAGGGATTATCGCGGCCATGAACGCCGACGCCAACTGGCTGCGCGACCAGATTCATGAGCTGCGCGCCAGGACGGATAAGCCCTTTGGCGTCAACGTCATGCTCATGAGCCCGTTTGCCGACGAGGTCGCGCGGGTCGTGATTGACGAGCGGGTACCGGTCGTCGTGACGGGTGCCGGCAATCCCACCAAGTACATGAAGGCGTGGAACGAGGCGGGCATCAAGGTCATCCCGGTCGTTGCCTCGGTGGCGCTGGCGCGCCTCGTGGCGCGTCGTGGAGCCACTGCCGTGGTTGCCGAGGGTACCGAATCAGGCGGCCATATTGGCGAGACCTCGACGATGGCACTGGTGCCGCAGGTTGTCGATGCGGTCGATATTCCCGTGGTTGCGGCTGGCGGTATCGCCGATGGCCGCGGCGTGGCGGCCGCCTTTATGCTGGGCG
>DXZV01000030.1:0-4986 GCA_019419485.1 Collinsella sp. | reverse complement strand
GCCGCCGGCGTGCAGGTGGGTACGCGCTTTCTGATCGCAGATGAGTGCACCGTATCGGAGCAGTACAAGGAGATGGTCCTGAAGGCCAACGACACCTCGACGCGTGCGACCGGCCGCTCGACGGGACACCCGGTGCGTGCCCTCAAGAGCCCCTTCACCAACGCCTACGCCAAGAGCGAGGCGGCGGGCGTAAGCGTCGAGGAGCTCGGGGCCATGGGCACGGGCGCCCTTCGCAAGGCCGCCAAGGACGGCAATTACGAAGAGGGCTCGTTTTTGTGTGGACAGATTGCCGGCATGGTCAACGAGCGCCAAAGCGCACGTGAAATCGTTGACGACCTGGTCGATGGCGCCGAGCACGTCCTGAAGGGTGCGTGCGCATGGGTGGCGTAGCGTTTCTGTTTGCCGGCCAGGGCGCCCAGCACCCCGCGATGGGCGTCGACCTGATCGAGGCATCGCCGGCGGCCGCCGAGGTGTTCGCCATTGCCGACGAGGTGCGCCCGGGGACCAGTGAGCAGTGCCGAAGCGCCTCCAAGGAGGAACTCTCGCAGACCGAGAACACGCAGCCGTGCGTGTTCGTTCACGATCTGGCAGCGGCTGCCGCCCTGCGTGAGCGCGGCGTGGTACCTACCGCCTGTGCGGGTTTTTCGCTTGGCGAGGTCGCCGCGCTCACCTTTGCGGGGGCGTTCGATACGCGAGCGGGTTTTGAGCTCGTATGTGAGCGTGCGGCATTGATGGCCACGGCGGCCGAGCGTCACCCCGGCGGCATGCGCGCCGTCATCAAACTCGATGCGGCGCAGGTCGAGGGCTTGGCAAAACAGGCCGGCGAGGACTGCTGGCCGGTCAACTACAACAGCCCCCAGCAGACGGTTGTGGCCGGAGCGCCCGAGGCGCTGCAGGAGCTCGACGTTCTAGTGAAAGAGGCTGGCGGTCGCGCCATGAAGGTCGCGGTGTCGGGTGCATTCCATAGCCCCTATATGGCCGAGGCGACCTGTGGCCTTGCTGCATATATCGAGGCCGGTCACGCGCCGTCCCCGCTGCTGATTCCTGTTATGGCAAATATGACAGCGGCGCCCTATCCGGCCGACCCGCAGGCGGCAGCGGAGATGCTGGCCAACCAGGTGAGTCATGCCGTGCGCTGGGTCGACACGCTGCATACTCTGCAGAATCAGGGCATCGACACGTTTATTGAGGTCGGCCCTGGCAAAACGTTGTCCGGCTTGGTCAAGCGTACGTTGAGCGACGTTCGCGTGTATTCGTGCGAAACGGCCGAGCAGGTCGCAGCTATTGCCGACGAGCTCGCATAGTCCACAGAGCTGTAACCCGAAAGGAATGACATGGGCAACTTGAACAACGGCGCGCTCGAGCGCAACGACTCACGTCGCGTGGCGCTGGTCACGGGCGGCTCGCGTGGTATCGGCCGCGCTTGTGCGGTTGGCCTGGCGGAGGATGGCTACGATATCGCCGTCGTCTATGCCGGCAGCGTCGATGCGGCGCGCGAGACATGCGAAGCCTGTGAGGCGGCTGGCGCCACGGCGCGCGCATATCAATGTGACGTGGCCGACCCCGATGCCGTCAACGCTTGCGTGGAGACGGTCCTCAACGACTTTGGCTTCATTTGGGCGCTTGTCAACAACGCCGGCATCACGCGCGACGGCCTGCTCATGCGCATGGGCGATGACGCCTTCGACCGCGTGCTCGATGTCAATCTCAAGGGCACGTTCAATATGACGCGCGCGCTCACCAAGACCTTTATGCGCCAGCGCGGCGGTTGCGTCGTCAACATGAGCTCGGTCGTGGGCCTGATGGGCAATGCCGGGCAAGCCAACTACGCTGCTTCCAAGGCGGGCGTGATAGGGCTTACCAAGGCGGTGGCGCGCGAGCTTGCGCCTCGTGGCGTACGAGTGAACGCGGTCGCCCCCGGGTTTGTCGAGACAGATATGACGGCAAAGCTCTCGGAGAAGGTGCGTACGGCAACCGAGGAACAGATTCCCCTTAAGCGCATGGCACGTCCCGAGGAAGTGGCCGGCGTGGTGCGCTTTTTGGCGAGCGATGCGGCTGCTTATATTACGGGCGAGGTCGTGCGCGTCGACGGCGGAATGGCGATGTAGAAACCAGGGCCGAAGAACGGCTTGGATGAGGAGACCATGATGGAACAGAGAGTTGCAATCACCGGCATCGGTGCCGTATCGCCGCTCGGCAACACCGCGCTTGCCACCTGGGCGGCCATGTGCGCCGGGACCTGTGGCATCGGCCCGATCACGCACTTCGATACCGATGCGTTTACCGTCAAAGTGGCGGCCGAAGTCAAGGGCTTTGACGGCAACGAGTACTTTGGCAAGCGTGACGCCAAGCATCTCGACCCCTGCGTTCAGTTTGCGATGGCGGCTTCGGACGAGGCAATGCACGATGCGGGCTTTGATGTCGAAGGCGCCATCGATCGTGAGCGCCTGGGCGTCTACGTGGGCTCGGGCGTGGGCGGCATGACGACGCTCGTCGACAACGTCCACACGATCGCCGATCGTGGACCTCGCCGCGCAGCGCCCTATATGATTGCGATGATGATCCCCAACATGGCTTCGGGCAATATCGCGATCCGCCACAAGGCAAAGGGACCGACCCTGCCAGTCGTGACTGCTTGCGCGACCTCGGCCCATGCGGTGGGCGAGGCGTTCCGCGCCATCAAGCACGGCTATGCCGACGCGATCCTCGCGGGCGGCGCCGAGGCGGCCATTATCCCCGATGCCGTTGCAGGCTTTACGTCCTGCCGCGCATTGACCACCAACCCCGATCCTGCGACGGCTTGCCGCCCGTTCGATGCAGACCGCGACGGCTTTGTGATGGGCGAGGGCGCTTGCGTGCTGGTACTCGAGAGCATGGAACATGCGCAGGCGCGCGGTGCGCACATTTATGCCGAGGTCGTGGGCTACGGCAACACCGATGATGCTTATCACATCACGAGTCCCGACCCCGATGCCGCCGGCATTGCCCGCGCGATATCGCTGGCGGTGGCCGAGGGCGACGTCAAGCCTTCCGAGGGTCTCTACATCAATGCCCACGGCACCTCGACCAAGCTTAATGATTCGTCCGAGACGGCGGGCATTAAGCGGGCGCTCGGCGAGGACGCGGCACGCGCCGCGCACGTCTCGTCGACCAAGTCGATGACCGGGCACATGATCGGTGCCACGGGGGCCATCGAGGTCATGGCCTGTGCCATGGCGCTCGAGCAGGGCGTGGTGCCCCCGACCATTAACTACCACACGCCCGATCCCGCCTGCGATCTTGATTACACGCCTAATCGAGCGGTTCGCGCCGACCTTACCTGGGCGCTTTCGACCAACCTGGGCTTTGGCGGGCACAACGCCGCCATCGCGCTGCGTAGATATACGAGGAGCTAGAGCATGGATTCCAAAAGACTTGCCGAGATAGCCGATGTGATGGAGGACCGCGGCCTTACGCGCGTACGTGTTGAGGAGCCCGATGGCACCGCGGTCGAACTCGAGCGCGCGAGTGCCGCGCAGCCGGTTGCCGTGCCCATGCCTATGCCGGGTGCCGTGGCCGCTCCGGCGGTGGCTCCTGTCGCCATGCCTGCCGCCGCGCCGGAGCCCGCCGCGCAGGGGCCTGCCGCCGCGCCGGAGCCCAAGGGCACCGAGGTGACTGCTCCCATGGTGGGCGTCTTCTATGCTGCCCCTGCGCCGGGCGACGAGCCGTTTGTGCGCGTGGGCTCCAAGGTCAAGGCCGGCGAGACCCTTTGCATCATCGAGGCCATGAAGGTTCTCAACGAGGTGACGGCCGAGGCAGACGGCGAGGTGCTCGAGATCTGCGTGGCCGATGGCGACCTCGTGGAGTTTGGCAGCTGCCTCATGAGGATCGGATAGGTGATATCCATGAACAAAGAAGAGCTTAAAGAACTGTTGCCGCATCGCGAGCCGATGCTTTTGCTCGACGAAGCCGAGCTGGTGGGCGACGAGGCCCACGGCAAGATCACGATTACAGGTGACGAGTACTTTTTGCAGGGACATTTTCCGGGAAACCCGGTCGTCCCCGGCGTGATTCAGTGCGAGATGCTCGCCCAGAACTGCTGCGTGCTGCTGATGGGCGATGAGGAGGCGCGCGGCGCGACGCCGTTCTACACGAGTCTGGACAAGGTGCGCTTTAAGCGTCCGGTGCGCCCGGGCGACACGGTGGATCTGGTGTGCTCCATCACGCGTGCGCACGGGCCGTTCCGCTTTGCGACGGGTACTGCGAGCGTCAACGGTGAGGTTTGCTGCCGCGCCGATATGTCTTTTGCACTCATGCACGAAAGTTAAGGAAGGCTTCATGTTCGACAAAGTGCTCATCGCCAACCGCGGCGAAGTCGCGGTCCGTGTTATCCGCGCGTGCCGCGATATGGGCATCAAGACCGTCGCCGTTTATTCCACGGCCGATGCGGACGCGCTACACGTGCAGCTTGCCGACGAGGCGTATTGCATCGGCGGCCCGCGTCTTGCCGAGAGCTACCTCAACGACGATGCCGTGCTCACCTGTGCCGTAAAGTCGGGAGCTAAGGCAATTCATCCCGGCTATGGCTTTTTCTCAGAGAAGGCGAGCTTCGTGCGCGACTGCGACAAATACGGTCTGGCGTTTGTCGGTCCTTCGGCCGAGGTGATCGACAGCATGGGCGACAAGGACGCCGCACGCCGAACGGCTGCTGCCGCGGGCGTGCCCATCGTGCCGGGCTGCGATTTGCTCAAAAGCCCCGAGGAGGCGACGGCCGAGGCCGAGCGCATCGGCTGTCCCGTGCTCATCAAGGCGCGTGCCGGCGGTGGCGGTCGCGGTATTCGCAAGGTCGAGCGCGTGGAAGACGCGGCAAAGGCGTTCATCGAGGCGCGTGCCGAGGGCGAGGCCGTTTTTGGCGACGGCGAGTGCTACATGGAGAAGTTCGTCGCGCCGGCGCATCACGTTGAGGTACAGATTATGGCCGATAAGCAGGGCCATGTGTTTTCACTC
>DXZV01000003.1:30659-37836 GCA_019419485.1 Collinsella sp. | reverse complement strand
CTAAGCGTGTTCTTCACCGTAAGGTGCAGCGTGGCTCCATGAAGGGCCAGGCTAAGGGTAATACCCAGCTGCATTTTGGCGAGTATGGTCTGAAGGCTCTTGAGGCCCATTGGATCACCAACCGTCAGATCGAGGCCGCTCGTATTGCCATGACCCGCTACATGAAGCGTGGCGGTCGTGTCTACATCACGATCTTCCCCGATAAGCCCATCACCAAGAAGCCTGCCGAGACTCGCATGGGTTCTGGTAAGGGTAACCCCGAGGAGTGGGTGGCCGTCGTCAAGCCCGGCCGCATCATGTTCGAGGTCAAGGGCGTGCCCGAGGAGGTCGCTCGCGAGGCTCTGCGTCTTGCACAGCACAAGCTTCCCATCAAGACCAAGATTGTTGCTGCCAAGAACGCCGAGCAGCGCATCGAGAAGGAGATGGCTGAGGAGGCCGCTCTCGAGGCCAAGTGGGCTGCTGAGGACGCCGCCGCCGCCAAGGAGGAGAACTAATGAAGCCCGCAGAGATTCGTGAGCTCTCGGACGCTCAGCTCGTTGAGAAGCTGAAGGAAATGCGCGCCGAGCTCTTTAACCTTCGTTTCCAGATGGCCACCAGCCAGCTGGACAACACCGCTCGCGTCAACACCGTGAAGAAGGACATCGCTCGCGTCCTCACGGAGCAGCGCGCCCGCGAGATCGCAGCGGAGAAGTCCGCTGTCGCCGAGTAGGACCTAAGGAGAGAACATGACTGATTCGCGTAACTCGCGTAAGGTCCGTACGGGTGTCGTTACCTCCGTCTCCGGTGCCAAGACCATCGTTGTCACCATCACCGAGCGCAAGCGTCACCCCAAGTACGGCAAGATGATGACCAGCTCCAAGAAGCTGCACGCTCACGACGAGGAGTGCACGGCTGGCGTGGGCGATACCGTCCGCGTTATGGAGACCCGTCCTATGTCCAAGATGAAGCGTTGGCGCCTCATCGAGGTCGTCGAGCGCGCTAAATAAGCAGTCGCTCTTACGACTTGTACGTTTCCGAAGATGTGCGTATGCCTGGCTTGCATACCACGGGTCGTATAAAGGCTGCGCACCTCTCTTCGGTTCTTAGTTCGGAGGAACATCTACCATGATTCAGATGCAAACCATGCTGAACGTCGCCGACAACTCCGGCGCTCGCAAGATTCGCTGCATCAAGGTGCTTGGCGGTTCCAAGCGTCGTTATGCAGGCATCGGCGATGTGTTCATCGGTGCTGTCCAGGAGGCTACCCCTGGCGCCAACGTCAAGAAGAAGGACGTTGTCCGTTGCGTCGTCGTTCGCACCGTTAAGGAGATCCGCCGCAAGGATGGCTCCTACATTCGCTTTGATGAGAACGCCTGCGTTGTCATCAACAACGATGGTTCGCCCGTCGGCACCCGTATCTTCGGGCCCGTCGCTCGCGAGCTTCGTGACAAGAAGTACATGAAGATCGTCTCGCTCGCTCCCGAGACCCTGTAGTTAGGGGAGATATATGTATATCAAGAAGGGCGATAAGGTCCAGGTTCTCTCTGGTAAGGATCGCGGCAAGCAGGGTGTTGTCCTGCGTGCTCTCCCCGCCGAGAACAAGGTCGTTGTCGAGGGCGTTTCGGTCGTCAAGAAGGCCGTCAAGCCCAACGCTGCCAACCAGCAGGGCGGCATCGTTTCGCAGGAGGCTCCCATCGACGCCTCCAACGTTAATCTCGTCTGCCCCGAGTGCGGTAAGGTTACCCGCGTCGGTCACGAGAAGGACGGCAAAAACAAGCTGCGCGTCTGCAAGAAGTGCGGCCACAAGTTCTAAGCTGCCCGCAACATCAAGTTGCTAGCAAAGGCCCGGATGCCACGGCACCCGGGCCTTTTTCTATCTCCACTCGATGGCTTCGGTTCTGCCGTCCTGTCATTCCGGTTGCATCCAGTTTTCGGTGCCGTCTCGAATCGAGTGCCGCCAGGTGACACCCTGTCGCGTTTCGTCGGCTTCGGGGACAAAAGTCGGGACAACTCCAAAAACTATTTTCGAACTCAGGGCTTTGAGTTTTTGTTTTTGTCCCAAAGGGCGCGGCGGGATGCCTTTGGAGGCTCGATAGCGCCGAAAACGCCCGTTTTGAAACTTAAATGCCTTTTCGCGTGCAAGCCGCCAGCTGCAATAGGAAGTGAATCAACGCAGGTGGCTTTCAAGCAGTTTGCAAAACTGCAGGTCGCAGGTCTTCATTGCCAGTAGGAGAAATGAGTAGTCTCAGGTGGCTTGCCCATGAGTTGACGAACGGGATTTGAGATTACGCTGACGTCCGGAAACGCTTCGAGCACGGCGTTACGTTTTTGGGGTTTGGGCGTAGCCCCTGCACCCGCGAGCGCGGGCCTTAAGCCCGCCGAGAGGGTGACGCGTCGAAAACGAAGGGGAAAGAGAGAAGGGGCCGTCCCTATCATTCAGGTTGCGACCGAAGAAGACAAGGAGACCCCCTGAGCCTGAATGATGCCCCACAGACCGCGTCCGACCGAGCTCAAGCCGAGCTTTTCCTGACGTCCGCCTTCGCGAAGATGATGGCTGGATTGGCTATGGATTGGCAACACTTATTTGGACGATTCCGGGAGGGACGGCCCCGCCTCCCTGAACTCGACCGGCGACATGTAGCCCAGCGTCGAGTGGATCCTGAAGTTGTTGTACCAGTGCACGTAATCCAAGAGCTTGGCTCGGAGCTCGCGCGTCCCTCCTCGGTCCTTCGGAGTGGCCGACGATCTCCCCGTTGCAGAGGTCGACGAGCAGGCAGACGTAGTTCCACGACGTCCCGACGCGCACGCAGACCAAGTCGCTGCATATATGGGTGCACGGCGCCCTGCCGCCGAAGCCGCGCGCGACGACGTTCGACACGTCGGCCTCGTTGACCGCCCCGGGGTGCGCCTTGAACCTCTTCCTGCCGTATGCGCCGGCCAGGCCGTTCTCCCTCATGATGCGGCAGACGCGGCGCCGGCTGACGGTAACGCCCGACCTCCCGGGCGACGCCTTGATCTTGCGCGATCCGTTCCGGCCCTTGCTGGCGGCGTGCGCCGCCGCGGCCGCCGTCGCCCCCGACATTAAGGTCCTCAAGGGCCGCGTCGTCTCCGGCGACCAGTTCGTCTCGCCCGCGGAACAGAAGGAGCGAATCCTCGCGACCTTCGGCGACCTGTGCTGCGAGATGGAGGGCTGCACCATCGCGCAGGCCGCTTATCTCAACGGCGTGCCCCTCGTCGTCGTGCGCGCCATCAGCGACAAGCCCTGCGCCGAGGGCCGGGTCGTGACTACAACACCTTCGAGAAGAAGGCCGCCTGCGACTGCGCCCGCATCGCCGCGCGCATGGTTAAGCTTTAGGCCCTGCGCGCCGGGGCCCTTCTTTATGTTGGGACCCCGGCGCGCCGGGGCCCTTTCCAAAGCGAAGTGTCGAGCCGAAGTGTTGAGCGTCGGCCCTGAATGTTCAATGGCCGTTGTTTTCTGCCCCTCAGGTGGTGGACTTTTCCTCGGAGCTGTTGATTCCCCCACGCGCCCCCTTCCGTTCTCTGTTCTCCCCTTATACTCCTTGTACGAGGAGGTAAGAAGTCATGGACAAGACCACACAGGACAGCTTGGCAAAGAAACCCGTCGACATGAGGGACAGGATTCTCGAGCATCTCGAGGCCCTCACCTCTGCCGTCTCGCTCGACGACCTTGCCCGTCTGTCCACCTCCGACATCGCCGAGACGCTCATCATCTCCAGGAGCCTGGCGAGCCAGTACCTCAACGACCTTGTTCGCGCCGGTCTTGTGGTTAAGGTGGCGGGCAGGCCTGTCCGTTATTTTCATCGCCGCGCGTTCCAGAAGCGTTTTCAGGTAAAGCTCTCTGCAAGCGAGTATGCCTCGCTCGCCGACCTCATCCAGGCGACGGGAATCGCCGATCACCGCGACTTCGCGCGTGCCGTGGGCTTCGACATGAGCCTCAGCTCCGTTGTCGAGCAGTGCAAGGCTGCGGTTCAGTACCCTCCGTTTGGCCTGCCCATCCTCTTGAGCGGCGGCGTGGGTGTCGGTAAGTCTTTCCTTTCTCGCCTTGTGTACGAGTACGGCAAGAACCAGGGCTTGCTGTCCCGCGACTCCTCCTATGTGCGCATCGACTGCGCCGGGGTCCCGGACGCCGCCTCGTTCAACGGGCTTCTTGACGAGTCGATCGCGAAAGCGCGCGGGGGTGTGGTCTTTGTCAACGGCATCGAGGCACTCTCTCCCTCTGCGATGGAGCACTGCCTTGCGACGGCCCTCGGGCTCGATGCCTCCCAGGATGCGCCGCGCGCTCGCCTCGTTCTTTCGACGACGCTTTCCGCCGATGACCTGAAGGTTTCCTCGGCCTACAGCAAAATGCCCATCTGTGCCCGCGTCCCCTCACTCAAGGAGCGGACCCCCGAGGAGCGCGAGGATCTCATCTTGAGCTTCCTGCGCAGCGAGGGGTGCCGAATCGGTTCTGATGTGAAGATCAGCCGCGGCGCATACCGTTGCCTCGTGAACGCGGACTTTTCCGATAACATCGCCGGCTTGCGCGCCTGCGTGACGAACTGCTGCGCCAAAGCGTTCCTCAATCGCGAGGGCGACTACGTCGTCGTTCGCCCGTATCTTCTTCCCAGCGGGCTCCTCTCCTCCGCGCAGATCGATCAACAGCCCGACGATGGCGTTCTGATCGACGCGTCTCTGGATGCCGCCGAGAGCACAGGGCCGGTCGAGCAGGCGCTCGATGCCCTGTGCTCCCTCGATGAGCGATTCTGCGCCGGGGAGCTCTCTGTCTCCGAGCTTGTCTCGCAAGCTGTCTCCGCTGTGCGCGGCGTTGAGGATCACTTGATCTTCGACCACGGCGTCGCCTCCTCGAGGTCGCGCGCCTTCGAGCGCGTCGTGGGCGCGGTCCTTGCCGACGCAGGCTCTTCTTATGGCATCGAGCTTTCGAGGAAGGTCGCTTTTCTACTGGCCCAGGAGATTTGCCTGCAGTTGTGGCCGGGTATCGGCCTGGCTAAGCGAAAGTCTGCCTGTGCGGAGCAAATCTCCCATCTCCTCGGTGCCGTGACCTCCGAATTGCCGTTTGCCTCGAGTGTCTCCGATCAGGTCGCCGCAGACGTGGAAGGGGCGCTGGGAATCTCGCTCGATCACTTCACGAAGACGCTTCTGACGCTGTGCGTCGCATCGGAGTCTCGCGATGCGAAGGCCCTTCGGACGCTCTGCGTCATCTTGTCCCACGGCTACTCAACGGCGACGAGCATCGCCGACGCGGCGAACCGTATGCTCGGCATGCATGTGTACGAGGCTGTCGACATGCCCTACGACCAGCAGCTGAAGGACATCGTCGGTCCGCTCCAGCGCCTCGTCGACCGCCATTCCTACTGCACCGGGGTCGTGTTCCTCGTCGACATGGGCTCCTTGGAGGAGGCCTATAAGGCCCTCGAGAACGTTACCGACTCCACTATCGGCGTGGTGAACAACGTCTCTACCGGTCTTGCGCTCGAGATCGGGGTCGGGCTGCTCGGCGGCAAGTCCATCGCCGAGGTTCTTGGCGATGCGACCGCCGCGTGCGTGACGCACTGCAAGGTGATCGAGCGCGTCAACCGTGAGGACGCCATCGTCTTCTGCTCCGAGTCCGGGGTCGACGCCGCGGAGAGGATACGCCAGCTCGTCTCGCAGAGCCTCCCGCGCACCATAGGCGCGCGCCTGCTCACGAGGCCCTTCAAGCAGCTCGTCGCGAACGGGTCGAACGACGCCGTTTTCTCCGAGCACCGCGTCTGCGCCGTCATCGGCACGGGAGACCCCGGGGTCGCCTCCGTCCCCTTCGTCGCCCTCGAGGACATCATGTCGACGGCGTCCGCCTCTAAGGTTGATGCCGTGTTCGGCAGGTGGCTTGACGCTTCCGAGCTCTCTTCTTTCCACGAGAAGCTGCTCTCGAACATGACGCTGCAGAACGTCATCCGCTCCATCACCATCCTCGACCCGGAGCGGCTATTCCATGAGATCGAGAGCGCCGTGCACGAGCTTCAGCGCAGGACAGGCGAGAAGATCGGCAGCAACGCCATCATTGGGCTCTACGTTCACCTCTGCTGTCTCGTCGAGCGCCTTGTTACCAGAAACCCCATTGAGACCTACGTTGGCCAGGACCGCTTCGAGGAGGAACGCGCCGATTTCATCGAGTCCTTCAGGCAGAGCTTCTCGAGCATCTCGACGCGCTATCGCGTAGAGGTTCCCGTAAGCGAGATCGCATATGTCTTCGACTACATAAGCGTGAGCGCCGCCCCGGCGCGAGAAGAGCGCCTCGGCTCCTCGGACCTCCTGCTCGACGAGTGACCTTCCCCGCGCCGCCGCAAGCTGACCGCGCGTCCTCAATAATCCGATAACCCCTTGCCCGGCGCGAATCCGGATAGCGCCGAGGCAGTACCGAACGCAAAACTTCATTTGATAGGAGCAAACATGAGTGTTGTTATGGCACGAATCGACAATCGCCTGCTTCACGGCATCATCGTGACGCAGTGGGCCCCGGTGTCGGGCGCGACCCGAGTCATGGTCATCGACGACAAGGTCGCCGGCGACGAGGTCCTGAAGTCCACCATGAGGATGGCGCGCCCCGCGGGCATGGCCGTTTCGATCATCTCCGAGCAGACCGCGCTCAAGAACTTCGCCGCGGGCAAGTACGACCGCGAGAAGGTCTTCGTCATCGCCAAGGAGCCCGAGACGATGCTTCGCCTGGTCGAGTCGGGCGTCGAGCTCCCGTCGCTGGTCGTCGGCGGCTCGCTCGTCAAGGAGGACGGCATCCAGCTCACCCAGCGCGCCTACGCCTCCGCCGAGAACGTCCAGAGCTACAAGGCGCTCATCGCCCGTGGCGTCAAGGTGACGGCCCAGTTCGTGCCCGCCGACAAGCCCGTCTCCGTCGCAGACCTCATCTAAGGGGGAAATATGGTCAACTTCACTATCCTGCAGGTCGTCCTTTTGACCCTGCTGGCCTTCATCAAGCACGTGGACTACTACGGCATCCCGATGATCTTCGTCAATTACGCCGTTTTCTGGGGCCTCATCACCGGAGTCGTCATGGGCGACTGGAAGACCGGCCTTGTCATCGGCGGCACCATTCAGCTCATGCAGCTCGGCGTCGCGGGCTTCGGCGGCTCCTCCATTCCCGACTACGGCACGATGGCCATCATCGCCACCGCCTACGGCGTGACCC
>DXZV01000003.1:24944-30649 GCA_019419485.1 Collinsella sp. | reverse complement strand
GCCTGCCGGTCGGCATGCTCGGCATCCAGCTCGACGTCGTCGCCAAGATCCTCAACGGCTTTGTCGTCGAGAAGTCCCAGAAGTTCTGCAACGAGGGTAAGTTCAATCAGATGAACGCCATCCTGTGGGTCTGCCCCGCGCTCTTCGGCCTGTGCGCCGCCCTGCCCGTCTTTGTCTCCGTGACGCTCGGCCAGCCCGCCGTCAACTGGCTCCTCGAGGTCATGCCCCAGTGGTTCCTCTCCGGCCTCACCCTCGCCGGCAAGATGCTCCCGGCCGTCGGTATCGCCATGCTGCTCCGCTACATGCCAACCGCCAAGTACTTCCAGTACCTGCTCGCCGGCTTCTTCCTCTCGGCCTTCCTGAACGTGCCCATCATCGGCGCCGCCATCGTCGGCGTTGCCCTCGCGATTGCGTTCTACCAGCGTGCCGAGAGGGACACCGAGCTCGCCGCCCACGCTTCCGCAGACGCCTTCATCGGAGAGGATGAGTAACCATGGAAAACGAGAACATCACCGCCGTCGCCGAGGGCAAGCCCTCCGGCTACAAGGTCACCAAGAAGGACCTGCGCAACGCGAACTGGCGCTGGCTCATGAGCGTGTGCACCTTCAACTACCAGACCCAGCAGGGCGCCTCAGTCGCCTACGCCCTCTCGCCGGTCCTGAGGAAGATCTACACGAACGACGAGGACTATAAGCAAGCGCTCAACAACCACTTCCGCTACTACAACACCCAGCCTTGGCTCGCCGCCATCATCCTTGGCGCCTGCGTGGCCATGGAGGAGCGCGACGGCCTAGCGGCGGCGGACGCCGTCCAAGACCTGAAGATCGGCACCATGGGACCGCTCGCCGGCGTCGGCGACTCCCTGCTCATGACCATGATCCCGACCATCATGGGCTCCATCGCCGCCTACATGGCCATCGAGGGCAACCCCGTGGGAGCCGGCATCTGGTTCGCGCTCATCCTGGCCATCTTCTGGGTCCGCATGCACGCCCTCGAGTTCGGCTACAAGCAGGGCGTGAAGCTCGTCACCGACTTCAGCGAGAAGCTTCCCAACCTCACTGCCGCCGCCTCCGTGCTCGGCCTCACCGTGGTCGGCTGCCTCATCGCCTCGGTCATCGGCGTCACCTGCCCGATTAGCTTCAGCTTCGGCGACGTCGCGATGGAGATTCAGCCGCTGCTCGACAAGATCCTGCCTGCCATGATCCCCGCCGCCATCACGGGAAGCGCGTATTACCTTCTTACCAAGAAGAACGCGAGCATGACGGCCCTCATCCTCGTGGTGATCGTCCTCGCGATGGTCGCCTCCGCCGCCGGCATCCTCGCCTAGCTTCGACCCAAGAGATTGGTGAATCAATGAGAAAGATAGTTGTGGCGAGCCATTCCCTTCTCGCCCAGGGCTTCAAGGACACCCTCGAGTTCCTTACGGGTAAGGGCGACGCCGTCAACGCCGTGTGCGCCTACGTGAACGACAACGGCGAGGGGCTCGACGCGGCGGTCGAGGCGGCTCTTTCGGGCACTGACGAGGTCGTCGTCCTCACCGACGCGTACGGCGGCAGCGTGAACCAGCGCTTTTCCCGCTTCGCCTCCGACCGGATCCACGTGATCGCGGGTGTCAACCTCCCGCTCGCCATGACGGTCGCGCTCGCGCGCCCCGACGAGAAACTCGACTTCGACGCCCTCGTCAACGAGGCGCGCCAGCAGATCATCTACGTGAACGGTGCCAGTTCCGCCGAGTGCGACGACGACGAATAGAGGAGGTCGACGATGAGAGAGTTCCTTAAGGACGTGTGGATGCACGGCGGTGAGGAAAGCCGCGCCATCACCCCCGAGAACATCACGGGCGAGAAGGGCCGCGCCGCCATGTCGGCCAGCCACCTCGGCGTCGGCCGCAAGGGCTCGTGCTGCGTGCCCCTTGAGTCCGGCGAGACCATCACGCTCGCGGACATCGAGGGACCCGGCATCATCCGCCACATCTGGATGACCGTCCCCGACAAGACCGCCGCCGGCAGCTTCGTCATGCGTGACCTCGTGCTGCGCTTCTACTGGGACGACGAGGAGACCCCCTCGGTCGAGTGCCCTGTCGGCGACTTCTTCTGCAACGGCTTCGGTGAGCGCGCCATCGTCAACTCGATGCCCATCTGCGTGAACCCGACGGGCGGCATGAACTGCTACTTCGAGATGCCCTTCAGGAAGCACGCCAAGGTCACGCTTACGAGCGAGCACCCCGGGTTCATTAAGTACATCTTCTACACGTTCAACTACGCGCTCACCGACGTGCCGGACGACGCCATGTACTTCCACGCCCGCTTTAACCGCGAGCGCAGCACCCGCAGGGGCGTCGACTACACCGTGCTCGACGGCGTGCGCGGCAAGGGCTACTACGTCGGCACCTACATGGCCCTGTGCGCCCTGGAGCGCTATTGGTGGGGCGAGGGCGAGATGAAGTTCTTCCTCGACGGCGACGAGGAGTTCCCCACGGTCACCTCGACGGGAGCCGAGGACTACTTCGGCGGTGCCTGGGCCTTCCTCGACAGGCCGCCCCACGCGCTGCCCGAGGCGCAGTGCTTCAACACGCTGTTCGCCGGCTACCCGTACCGCTCGACGCGCGACGCCACGCGCGACCGCTTCAGCGCGGGCAAGCCGAACCCGAATCCGATGCTCGCGACTAACGACGACGCGCTGCCCAGGCACGGCCTCTACAGGTGGCACCTTCCCGACCCGATCTCGTTCAAGGAGGACCTGCGCGTGACGTTCCAGGACCTCGGCAACGACGACATCAAGCTCTACGAGCGCGAGGACGACATCTCCACCGTCGCCTACTGGTACCAAAGCGAGCCGCACGCCGTGCTCGCCCCGTTTGCCGCAAGGCAGGACCGCGTGCCCAGGTAGGGTCGCCTCGAAACAAGCCAACGTTATGGGCGCCCGCGGTTGACCATGACTGCGGGCGTCCCTTTGTAAGGAGGATCACATGAGCGAAAAGCAAATGAGGCTCGGCGCCCTCGAAGCCGGCGGGACCAAGATGGTCTGTGCCGTGGTGTCCGGCGGCGGCGAGGTCCTCGACCGTATGGAGACCCCGACGCTTACGCCCGCCGAGACCGTCCCGCAGATGATCGAGTGGTTCACCGCCCGCGATGTGGACGCGTTGGGCATCGGCGCCTTCGGCCCGACCTGCGTCAACCCCAACGACGAGCGCTACGGCTCCATCCTCCAGACGCCCAAGCTCGCGTGGCGAGGCCATGGTCTTCGCGCCGCGTTCGCCGACGCCCTCGGGATTCCGGTGGCCTACGACACGGACGTGAACGTTGCCTGCCTCGGCGAAGTGGTCTTCGGCTGCTGCAAGGGGCTCGAGGACGCCGTCTACGTGACCATCGGCACCGGCGTGGGCGCGGGCGTCATGTGCGCGGGCAGACTCCTTCACGGCATGCTGCACCCCGAGGCCGGTCACATGCTGGTAAGGACCCGTCCCATCGAGGAGGGACGCTGCGTCTGCCCGAGCCACGCGAGCTGTCTCGAGGGGCTCGCCTCCGGCCCCGCCATCGCCGCGCGCTGGGGAAAGCCCGCGGCCGAGCTCGCGGATAACGATGAGGTGTGGGCGCTCGAGGGGGATTATCTGGGGCAGATGTGTGCGAACCTCGTGCTCATGTACTCGCCTCGCCGCATCGTCCTCGGCGGCGGCGTGATGCACCAGGAGCAGCTCTACGGCATCGTCCGCAAGAAGACCCTCGAATATCTGGGTGGCTACATCCAGACCGCCGAGCTTAAGGACATGGAGAGCTACATCTGCGCCCCGGGCTGCGGCGGCGACCAAGGAATCCTCGGCGCGGCCGAGCTGGCAAGAAGGGCGCTCGCGTAACTTGCGCTCTCTCCGCCATACAACGCGTTAAGAAAAGACGAGCGCTTCTTGCCAATTGAGCGGCAAGAAGCGCTCGTCTTTTGCATTTGTTTTTGGGGCAGGACGCCCCGCCTCCGCTAGAGTCCCTGGACCGCCACACCCACGAGGTTTGGACCGGTGTGGACAAGAGCGCGGGGCTGATGTCGGAGCGGACGACCTCCACCGCGTTGGCCACGCGCTCGCACAGGGCCTGCTCCATACGGTCGTAGAGGTCGGCGTGGGCCGAGGTGCGGCTCGCGGCAAAGCGCACCTTTGGGTGCTTCTCGACGATGGCGGCGATGAGCTTGACCTCGGTGCGATGCGGTACTTGCACAGCCATTTCGTGTGCGCGAGGCTGTTGGCTTTCTGGGCCACAGCAATCACCTTCCCCCTAGTATGATGACCTGAACAATCCTCATGCTAGGGGGAAGGTTTTTGTCGCGTAGCGGAAATTGGCCTCCATCCGCTGAGCGGGTGGCTTTCTATGCCGCGCGTGCCGCGCGGCACGGACTAAAGTCCATGAATAAAAACGAGGAAGGCCACGTCCGGCCTCCCTCGCAAAGGGTCTCTGATTACTCCCACTCATTGGGGACAGACTTAAATGAGTGCTCTTGAAATGCCGGCGCCTGGGGACGTTCTTTTTCTGTCTGCAGTTTGGAACGTTCCTTTTCTGTCGGCAGTTTGGGACGGTCCTTAGAGCTGCAGCGCGCCATGAGCGACGAGGCGAAGCGGATCATCCTGTCTTTTGAGTTCTAAGCATAAGCCCCTGTCTCTGAGCAATGACCGGTTCGCATTTGTGCGTATTTGCGTGCGTGGGATTGCGTGAATATGCGTATAGATGCGCCGTTTACGGGACAAAAATGACCGTTTAGCGGTGAGATACGCACAAACACGCACAGACGCGCGTGTTTGTGCGAATATAGAGCTATCCGAAATGCAAGACGTTCTATGACACAGGAGGCACATATGGTAGATTCCAAGCAGGCTCCACTCGACTCCGCGGCAGCCGCAAAAGCAGCGTTCGCTTCGGTCCAGGACAAGCCGTTCCCTAACGATATCTTTACGGCTCCCGAGCTCCGTTGGGCCGTGATCGGTTGCGGCGTTATTGCCAACCAGATGGCCCAGTCTCTCGCTCTTGCCGGCCGCAAGCTTGTGGGTGTCGCCAACCGCACGCTGTCCAAGGCTCAAGCTTTTGCTGAGCAGTATGGCATTGAGAAGGTCTATGAAACGGTCGAGGACCTCTACACCGATCAGAACATCGACGCCGTCTACATCACCACCCCGCACAACACTCATATCACCTATCTGCGCGCTGCGCTGGCAGCCGGCAAGCACGTGCTCTGCGAGAAGGCCATTACCCTCAACTCTGCCGAGCTCGACGAGGCCCGCGCCATTGCCGCCGAGCACAATGTGGTCCTTATGGACGCTACCACGGTGCTCCACATGCCCTTGTATCAAGAGCTGCGCCGCCGCATGGATGCCGGCGAGTTCGGCCGCATGAACCTCGCTCAGCTCAACTTTGGCAGCTATAAGGAGTACGGCGACCTGACCAACCGCTTCTACAACCGTAGTCTTGCCGGCGGTGCCATGCTCGATATTGGCGTGTATGCCCTTTCGGTCATGCGCCTGTTTATGGCCAGCCAGCCAACCGAAGTTGTTTCGCTCGGCAACACCTGCGAGACTGGTGTCGATGTCGCGGGCGGCATTGTCTGCCGAAACGCCGAGCAGCAGCTGGGCGTCGTGAGTCTTACGCTCCACTCCAAGCAGCCCAAGCGCTCGATTATTAGCTTCGATAAGTGCTATATCGAGGTCAACGAATATCCGCGTGCCGATC
>DXZV01000003.1:19974-24934 GCA_019419485.1 Collinsella sp. | reverse complement strand
GACTGCGGACGGTCATCGCGAGGAGGTCGCCGCGGGCACCGAGGCTTACGCCCTATGCTACGAGATGGCTGACCTCGAGAAGGCCGTCGCCGGCGATGATTCCAAGCGTGAGCTTCTGGATTATGCTTCTGATGTTATGGAGCTGATGACCAAGCTCCGTGCCGATTGGGGAGTCGTCTACCCCGAGGAGGAGTAAGCGATGCTCGCGGAAGATAGACTCAATGCGATCGTCTCGATGGTGCAACAGGCTGGCTCAGTAACGGTGCCAGAGCTTGCCGATGCCCTGGGTGTGACGGCTTCTACCATTCGACGCGACCTGCAGACACTTGACCGAGCGCACCGCATCGCCAAGGTGCACGGCGGCGCGACAAGCCTTGAGCGCGCGCACGTGACGCGCGACCTAACGCTTAATGAGCGCAGCGATCTCCATAACGACGACAAGGAACGTATCTGCGCCCGTGCGGCGGCGCTGGTAGAGCCCGAGAGCTTTGTGTACATCGATTCGGGTTCGACGACGCTCAGGCTCATCGAGCATCTTCCGCATCTCGAAGGGGTCACCTATGTGACTGATTCCGTGCTCCATGCTCAGCATCTCGCTTTGCGCGGCATGCGTACCGTGGTGCTGGGTGGCGAGCTCAAACCCGAGACCGAGGCGCTCGTTGGCCCCGATGCCTTGGCAACCTTAGACCGCTACAACTTCAACTGTGGCTTTTGGGGCTCTAACGGCATTGCCGCCGAGCAGGGCTTCACGGCGCCCGATATCGAGGAGGCGCAAGTAAAGCGTATCTCGATGCGCCATACGGCCAAGCGCTTCGTAATCTCGGACGCCAGTAAATTTGGCATGGTGGCGCCCGTCAAGTTCGCGGACTTCCGTGACGCAACGATTATTACCGCAGGCGATGTCCCTGCCAAGTACCGGGCAATGGACAACGTCATCACGGTCTAGCGACGGGAAGGCCAAAACCACCACAAAGGTGCCTGTCCCCATTGTGGTGGTTAGTAACGAAAACCGAGTAGTTTTCTCAATAGAAAAGCGGCAACGTCCATCACGGGCGTCGCCGCTTTCGTTGTCTACCGGTTTAGTCTAAATCTGTAACAACTGGACCGCTTAAAGTGGGCTAGGTGTTACTGATTGAAATACTTCCGAATTGCGCCGTTCCTTTGTCTCAATCTGTAACATTTGGGATCGATTTTGCCGAGTTATTGTTACAGATTGAGATTTTCCCTTGAGGGGGATTCGAATGTCTCGATCTGTAACAGATAGACCGGAAAATGGGCTCTAACTGTTACAGATCGAGACGTTTTGGGACCGCGGCTGAGTCATCGTGGCGGCATGACGTTTGACCAGATAAAACCTGTCAAAATAAACCTGTCCCTTTTTGGCAGGATTTAGGGCTCCCAGGGGCAGGGGGCTTCGATGTGGATGTGCTCGCCGGTTACGGGATGCGTGAAGGATACGCTGTGGGCGTGGAGCATCAGGCCGCAGGGACGCGGCGTTCCGTACAGGTCGTCGCCAATCAAGGGATGATGCTCGCTTGCCAGGTGCACGCGGATCTGGTGCTTGCGGCCGGTGAGCAGCTCGACATCAATATACGAGCGCGTGGGCAGGCCTCGACGGCTCTTAAGACGCTTGAGCACCTTTACGCGTGTTTGAGACGGCTTGCCGCTGGCGCCAACGCGCATCTTGCGGCTATCGTGGCGGTCGCGGGCGATAGGCTTGTCGATGAGCTTCTCGTTCCAGTCGATTTTGCCCTCGGCGAGCGCTAGGTAGTGCTTTTCGAACGCGTGGTCGATAATCATCTGGTCAAAGGCGGGCTGCGTCTGCTTGTCGAGTGAGAACAGCACCACGCCGGTGGTGTCGCGGTCCAAGCGGTTGAGCGGCTGCATGTCGGTCGCGGCAAAGCCGTCGCCCATCGCCAGCAGCAGGTCGCTGGCGTAGTCGGTGAGCGTGCGCTCGCCGGTGCCGTCGCCGTGGACGATCATGCCGGCGGGCTTGTCGATGGCCATGAGCCAGGCGTCGCAGTAGAGGACTTGAGGTTCTTCGTTCACGTGTAAGCCTTTCGGTTAGCTGATTCCCACAAACATGCAGCCCGAGGTGGCACCGCGCAGGCGGGCGGCGGGCTTGCGGCCGGCTTGCGCTGCCTCGACGGCGCGGCGGACGCGAGCGGTGGCGCGGCCCACCTCATCCGTCTCGAGCAGCGTTCCGTCCACCATGAGACGACGGACGCCGGCGTCGAGCAGCTGTGGTACCTGCGGCGTAAGGTCGATGGGGTAGGCGTCGTACAGGCGTGAGCGGCCGTGGATGTCGGTGCGCACCGGCATGACCTTGCCGTCGATATTCTTGAGCGACAGCTTGCGGGCGCGCAGGCGGCAGTTGGCGCAATCGTGGATGCAGCCATTGGCCACCTGCAGGATGCAGTGCTCGCTCGTCATAACGCGCGGGCGGCCGAAAACGGTGATGCCCAGGACCGCGGGCGCGGCGGCGCCAAGCGAGATAATCTCGTCGAGCGTGATCTCGGGCGAGAGCCAAAACGCGCCGGCTCCGCGCTCGGCAAGTGCCTCCATGCAAGGGGTGTTGTGCACGGGCAGGCAAGAGCGGACCTCCGCCGTGGCACCAACTTGGGCGGCCAGGGCAAGCTCGGATATATTGCCGATAGCGACCGTGGCGCCGGCAACAACCCACGGGTCAACGCGTACGTGGTCAACGGCGCGGCAGACCTCGTCGAGTATGGGTACGATGCCCTGCTCAAACGCATCGGCGGGGGAGAGTTCGGCCGCATCGAGTGCGTCGGTGGTCATGTAGATGCGCGTTGCACCCTCGGCGCGAGCGGCCTCGGCGGCCTCGAGCGAGGTGACGGTAGCGCAGATCTGCGGCTCATCGCGGTAGTGCTCGGGCGCGGGGCGGGAATCATTGGTGACAATCGCCGGTAGCTCGAGCGTGCGGGCGCGCTCCTCGTACGGTGCCAGAATGGCCTCTTCCAGCGCCTTACAAGCGGCGGCGCGCACCTTGTGCACGGCGGAAAAGCCCATGCCGCAACTCTCGTCGAGGGCCACGTCAAAGCTCGCGGCCTCAAAGGGAGAGGAGCCCATGCGCCCGACGTGCTCAACCAGATCGGATGCCTCGACGGCGCGGGTCTTGGCGGCCTCGACGGTGAAGCCTGTGGCGGTGGCGGTGAGCGCGGGGTCGTCGCAGCAGGTGAGTGTGACGGCAAACGGCTCGCCCAGGCGCGCCACGACGGACACATCAACAGCGCGGCGGCGCAGCACATCGCGCTTGAGCGCGGCGCCGGCGGCGTCGATGGCACGCTGGCTGCGAATCACGCGGACGCGGCAGCCCTCGGGCATGCTACGGGGCACGCGACACTCGATAACATCGCCGGCAGCGGCATCATCGGCGGCAATGGTGGTCAGGAACTGGTCAAACTCGTTATCGTGGCGAAGCTCCAGCAGGTCGCCCTTGCCCACGGGCTCAAACAGCTCAATGCGGGCGATGGCGGCGCGGCGACGGCGGTCGTCGGGCTTGAGGCCGCGCACATCGCGGTTGGCCGGGCGGCTGCCCAGCACCGTGCCCACGATCTGGCCGCGGTTGTTGGAACGCTCATAGCTCATCATCTCGTCGCCCGAGGTGCCGTCCTGATAGGCGTGCGTAAAGTCGCGGTTAAAGCAGCGCTTGAGCTGGCGCTGGCGGGCGGCTTCCTCGTCCTTGGCAACGGTGGCTCCGGATAGCATGTCGTCAATTTCGTGACGATACACATCAACGATGGAGTACACGTAATCGGGCGCCTTCATGCGGCCCTCGAGCTTGAGCGACGCGGCGCCGGCGTCATACAGACGGCGAACAAGCTGCGAGGTGTTGGTGTCACGCGGGCACAGCGCGCGCTCGCGACCGGCAGGGGAGAGCGAGCGACCGTTCTCGTCGATCAGCTCGTAGGGCAAGCGGCAGGGCTGGGCGCACATGCCACGGTTGGCCGATCGTCCCGCCATGGCAAAGCTCGAAAGCAGACACAGGCCCGAGTAGCAAAAGCAGATGGCGCCATGGCTAAAGACCTCAAGGTCCACATCGGGCGCGGCATCGTGAATGGCGGCAATCTCGTCGATGGAAAGCTCGCGCGAGAGGGTCACGCGGTCGGCGCCCTGCTCGCGGCACCAAAGGGTTCCGCGGTCGTCGTGGATGTTCGCCTGGGTCGAGATATGCGTCTCGATGCTGGGCATCGTGCGCTTGACCTCAAAGAACAGGCCCCAGTCCTGGATGATGAAGGCGTCGGCGCCCAGCGTGGAGCAGCGATGGATGAGCTGCAGCGCATCGCTCATCTCGGATTCCTTGATGACGATGTTGACCGTGACGTAGACGCGCGAGCCGGCCAGATGCGCGGCGCGGCAGGCCTGCTCAAAGGCCTCGTCGGTAAAGTTGGTGGCCTTGCGGCGGGCGTTGAAGCTGCCCATGCCGCAGTAGATGGCGTCTGCCCCGGCGGCGAGTGCGGCGGCAAAGGGCTCGGGCCCTCCGGCGGGCGCCAAAAGCTCGGGTCTGCGGTTGGTGGTTCGACTGGCGGTTGCGGTCATATCCTGCCTTTCAAAATGCTCAGATAATCAAAAGTATAGTGGTGCCGTCGCGGCAGGCGATGCCCGTGCTCTAAGCGGGATAAAGTCTTCAGCAGCTTGGACTGGCTGCTTCACATGAGAACCGTTCAGCGGTCCGGGGAAACCGTTGGGCGATAAAATATTCTCGCAACGTGATAATAATCTTGCATCGCGCGGAAACCTTGAGTACTATCCCAATCAAGCGCGGTGTTCAGACCGAACTGTGCCTCCCGGTGTGAACGCCGCGCTCCCGTTCCCTTTTACTTGTAAGGAGAAAAACATGAGCAAGACCGTCGTGTCTTCCGATAACGCACCCGCAGCCATCGGCCCGTATTCCCCTGGTATCCAGACCGGCAACATGGTGTTCCTGTCCGGCCAGCTG
>DXZV01000003.1:17308-19964 GCA_019419485.1 Collinsella sp. | reverse complement strand
GCTGGGCATCGATCCCGCAACTGGCAAGATGCCCGAGGGCGTCGAGGCCCAGGCCAAGCAGTCCCTTGCTAACGTCGAGGCCCTGCTGACCGCTGCCGGCGCCACCTTTGCCGATGTCGTCAAGACCACAGTCTACCTGGCTGACATTGCCGACTTCGCCGCCGTGAACGAGATCTACGCCTCCAAGTTCGAGGCCCCGTTCCCCGCGCGCAGCGCTTTCCAGGTTGCCGCTCTTCCGGCTGGCGGTCTGGTCGAGATCGAGGTCGTCGCCGCTCTCTAAGGCGTTGACCACAACTAAACATGACATGCAAAAAGACCCTGCAGCGCGTGTGAGCTGCAGGGTCTTTTGTCAGGTGACGAATCGCTTGTGGAGCCGCGCTCCATTTTGCTCGTTAGCCCTCCTTGCGGACTTTTTGCAGGTAGCGGTACACGCTGGGCTCCGAGATGCCCAACGCGGTGGCAGCGCAGGCCACGGCGCCCTTGAGCATGAACACCCCGTTGCCGTTGAGGTGGCGAATGACGTCCACGCGGTCGCTCTGACTAAGCGACGCTACATCCAGCCCGCGCGCGCTCAGCAACTCGGCAATGCTGCGGTCGATGAGCTCCTGTGTGGACTCCGAAAGGCTTTCGACCTCGATAGGGGCGGGCTCCGTGCGCGTCGGCGCCGCGTCGAAGCACGCCATGAGCTGCTGCGCCATGGCGTTGATGGAGCGTACGGTCGAGAGGTCGGTGTTGACGCAGAGCATACCGACGATCTCGTCATTCTCGCGGATAAAGTACGTCGCTGACTCCAACGTCTTGCCGCCGGCACCGCGCCCCTCGTAGCCCGTAATAAACGGCAGGTCGCGATACTTGGGGTCGTGCATGATCTTGAGCGCCAGATCGGTGGCGGGGCCGCCGACCTTGCGGCCGCTCACGATGCCGTTGCGAATATCGACGATGGCGTGGTCGGGATCCGAGAAATCGTGCAGCACGATTTCGCTGTTTTTGCCGAGTATCTGCTCCAGAAAATCGACCATCGGCAAAAAGCGGCGTACGGTCTCGTTCACGGGCAACTCCTTTGGGTGAAAACGGAAATGTTCATAACAATTTTTTCTCATGGTAACACGCTGCCCACCATCTCGTATATCCGCAGGTACATTGCGTAATGCAGACGAACGGTAGGAATTTAGCGGTAAACGGTTGACCAAAAGAAAAGTTAGATGTTATTTTGACCAGACACTTTCCTGACCTGCGGAAATGCGTTATTTCAGCTGAAGAATAGTCTGATAACAAAAAATTATTATTGAGAATGAGAATCATCTTTAATACGATATGCAATGAAGGCACAACCTCAACCCCGCACTGCGTCACAATAGAGCGTTAGATGCGAAAACAACTACTTCGAGGATTGGTGGTCAAATGACCCAGGAGACGGTTACGAACGGCACTGAAGCCCTGTTCACTCGCGAAGGCATGCCTCCCGTTAAGGAAATGATCCCGTGTGCCCTTCAGCACGTACTGGCATCGTTTGCCGGCATCATTACCCCGGCGGTCATCATGGCCGGCGTCTACGGCTTTAATAGCCAGCAGAGCACCGACATCATCCAGGTCGCCCTCATTCTTTCGGCGATCGATACGGCCCTTCAGGCCTTCGCTCCCTTCCGTCGCATCGGCGGCGGCCTGCCCATCGTCATGGGCGTTTCGTTCGCGTTCCTGCCGGCCCTGCAGGCCATGGGTGCCTCGGGCTTTAGCTTTGGTGCGCTGCTGGGTGGCGAGATCGTCGGCGGCGCCGTCGCGGTCCTCTTTGGTCTGGCCTACAGCAAGATCAAGTGGCTGTTCCCGCCCGTCGTGACCGGTACGGTCATCTTCTCCATCGGCGTTTCGCTGTATCCCACGGCCGTCAAGTATATGGCCGGCGGTATGGGTACGCCGCTGTGGGGCACCCCGCAGGCCTGGTGCGTCGCTCTTATCACCTTCGCCGTGGTCTTTGCGCTCGCCAACTTTGGCAAGGGCACGCTCAAGCTGGGCTCTGTGTTTTTTGGCATGATCGTCGGCATGATCGTCTCCATCCCCTTTGGCATGATCGACTTCTCCAGCGTCGCCACCGCTCAGGTCTTCGCCCTTCCCAAGCTCATGCCCTACGCGCTCAAGTTTGATCCCGAGGTCTGCATTACCCTCGCCGTCGTGTTCCCCATGGTCGCCATCCAGGTTATCGGTGACGTCTCCGCCGCCTGCCTGGGCTCCATCGACCGTATGCCCACCGAGCGCGAGCTCTCCGGCGCTATCGTGTCCCAGGGTCTCACCTCTATGGTCGGCGGCCTGCTTGGCGGTCTTCCCACCAGCGCCCTTGGCCAAAACGTGGGCATCATCTGCTCCAACAAGGTCGTCAACAAGCAGGTCTTTGTGATCATCGCGGCCGTCTTTGCCATCGCCGGCCTGTTCCCGCAGCTCTCTGCCGTCCTTTCCGCTATCCCGCAGCCCGTCATCGGCGGTGCTACCGTGGGCGTGTTTGGCACCATCACCATGAACGGCGTGCGCATGTTCACCCGCGAGGGCCTCACGCAGCGCACTACCACCATCGTCGGTACCTCCGTCGTCTTTGGCCTGGGTATCTGGATGGCCAGCGGTTGCCTTGCCGGCGAGGGTATGCCTGTCTCTTATACACATCTGACGC
>DXZV01000003.1:13334-17298 GCA_019419485.1 Collinsella sp. | reverse complement strand
GTCATCGGCTCCAATGCCGTAACCCCCACCGCCATCATGGCCATCGTCCTTAACCTGATTCTTCCGCAGACGCCGGTCGTGGCTCAGCACATCGATGCTGCCAAGGACGCTGCCGTGGATCTGGTCTTGCCCGAGAGCAAGAAGTAGCCAATTCGGTGCTATTCGTCGGCGGGCGCATCGCCTCGTCCGCCGACGTCATGCGGCGCCAAGCCGCACTTCAAAGGGTTTGTCCCTTTGGTGAAGCGTTGACGGGAGAGGGCCCGTTTCCGGTGTAGGCCGGCGCTTCGCACTCCGCCATGTCAGAGGTGTCAAACCCCGCCCCTGATGTTGAAGGGAGCATCCATGCTTCTGGTCGCTAACGGTTCTGTCTTTACCCGCAATGCTCAGACCCCGTTCATTCCAAAAGGTGCGGTCGCCATTGACGGAGATACGATCGTCGAAGTGGGCCCCGAGTGCGAGCTCAAGGCCAAGTACCCGGATGCCGAGTACGTCGACGCCCGGGGCAACCTCATCATGCCCGGACTCATCAACTGCCACACCCACATCTACTCGGGTTTGGCCCGCGGCCTTGCCATTAAGGGCTGTAACCCTACCAACTTCCTGGAGAATCTTGAGCAGCAGTGGTGGAAGATCGACGATAACCTGACGCTCGACGGTACCAAGGCCAGCGCCTATGCCACAATCCTTGACTCCATCCGCGATGGCGTCACCACGATCTTCGATCACCATGCGAGCTTCTGCGAGATCCCGGGAAGCCTCTTTACCATTAAGGATGCAGCTCAGGAGCTGGGCATGCGTTCGTGCCTGTGCTACGAGGTCTCCGATCGCCGCGGCCAGGAAAAATGCGACCAGGCCATTGCCGAGAACGCCGAATTTGCCCAGTGGGCCGCCAAGGAGCGTCGCGATAACGACAACCACATGATCGCCGCCATGTTTGGCGGACATGCCACCTTTACGCTTTCGGACGAGACCATGGACAAGATGGCCGAGGCCAACAATGGCCTGACCGGCTTCCACATCCATGTGTGTGAGGGCATGAATGACGTGTGGGATTCCCGCCTCAACCGCGGCGGCATCAGCCCCGTCGAGCGCCTGCTGCAGCACAACCTGCTGGGTCCCGACACCATGCTCGGCCACTGCATCCACGTGACGCCTGCCGAGATGGATATCGTCAAGGAGTCCGGCACCTGGCTCGTCAACAACCCCGAATCCAATATGGGCAACGCCGTGGGCTGCGCCCCCGTGCTCGAATTCTTCCGCCGCGGCATCCCCGTGTGCATGGGCACCGACGCCTACACCCACGATATGCTCGAGAGCCTTAAGGTTTTCCTGATCATTCAGCGCCACAACGCCGCTATGCCCAACGTGGGCTGGTGCGAGGCCATGACGATGCTGTTCGAGAACAACGCCAAGATGGCGAGCAAGTACTTCGATCGCAAGCTCGGCGTGCTTGAGCCCGCCGCCGCCGCCGACGTCATCGTCATGGACTACAAGCCCTTTACGCCGCTGAGCGAGGAGAATATCGACGGCCATATGCTCTTTGGCATGATGGGCAAAAACTGCCGCACTACCATCATCAACGGCCGCGTCCTGTATAAGGATCGTGAGTTCGTTGGGATTGATGAGGACAAGATCAACGCGTGGACCATGGCCGAGTCCAAGAAGCTCTGGAGCACGCTCAACGATCGCGCCTACTAATTACAAGTAGATTCGCGCGCGTCAGATGTTTCGCCGCATCCGACGCGCGTATAGGCGACCTCCGCGGGGTCGCCGGCGCTGTGCTAGCGCTACACCGTATTTGCGCCCGCCGCGCGGTCTCGCCGGGCGTTACAGAGAGGAGCTCACTATGAGCGACATCATGAGGCCGATCCCGTTTTCGCAGCTGATGAACTGGATCATCGAGGAGCACAAGACCCAGGACGCCATCTTTGGCGTGCGTAAGATGGTCACGACCAACCAGGAGGGTGCGCTTCCCATTTTTGACGAGCGCATCGAGACTCCGTTTGGCCCGGCCGCCGGTCCCAATACGCAGCTTGCCCAGAACATCGTGGCATCCTATGTTGCTGGTTCCCGCTTCTTTGAGCTCAAGACCGTCCAGGTTATGGACGGCGAGGAGCTCTCCAAGTGTGTGAACAAACCCTGCATTGTGGCGCAGGATGAGTGCTACAACTGCGAGTGGTCGACCGAACTCGAGGTTCCGCAGGCCTTTGCCGAGTACGTGAAGGCATGGTTCGCCTGCCACCTGATCGCTCGCGAGTACGGCCTGGGTAGCCCGGACGGCTTTGTCTTCAACATGTCCGTGGGCTATGACCTCGAGGGCATCAAGAGCCCCAAGGTCGACGCCTACATCGAGGGCATGAAGGACGCCAGCGGCTCCGACGTCTGGAACGAGTGCCGCGCATGGGCACTCGCCAACCTGGACAAGTTTGAGCATGTCGACGCTGCGTTTGTCGAGTCCATCCCGGCGCGCGTCTCCAACTCCATCACCGAGTCTACCCTGCACGGCTGCCCGCCTGCCGAGATCGAGCGCATCGCGACCTACCTCATCACCGAGAAGGGCCTTAACACCTACATCAAGTGTAACCCCACGCTGTTGGGCTATGAGTTTGCCCGCCAGCGCCTCAACGAGCTGGGCTTTGATTACATCGTCTTTGATGACACGCACTTCCGCGAGGATCTGCAGTGGGCCGATGCCGTGCCCATGTTCGAGCGCCTGATTGCCCTGTGCGCCGAGCGCGGTCTGGAGTTCGGCGTCAAGCTGACCAACACGTTCCCCGTCGACGTGACGAGGAACGAGCTGCCTTCCACCGAGATGTACATGTCCGGCCGTTCGCTGTTCTCACTGACCATCGAGGCCGCCCGCCGCATTACCGAGCAGTTTGACGGCAAGCTGCGCATCAGCTACTCCGGTGGTGCCACGGTCTACAACATCCGTGCCCTGTATGACGCCGGCATTTGGCCCGTCACCCTGGCGACCGACGTGCTCAAGCCCGGTGGCTACGAGCGCTTTAGCCAGATGGCCGGCGAGTTTACCGATCTGGACGGCAAGCCGTTCGCGGGCGTCTCTCTCGAGGCCGTGACCGCGATCCAGGCCGACTCGCTTACCAACCCGCTCTACAAGAAGCCACTGCGTCCGCTACCTGACCGCAAGGTCGCCGGCAAGAGCCCGCTTTCCGACTGCTTTACCACGCCGTGCCGTACGAGCTGCCCCATCCAGCAGGATATTCCCGCCTACCTGGCGGCTGTTGACGAGGGCCGCTTCGAGGACGCGCTCAACATCATCATCGAGCGCAACGCCCTGCCGTTCATTACCGGCACCATCTGCCCGCATCCCTGCGGCCGTGCCTGCGAGCGTGCGTTCTACGAGCCCGAGGGTGCCCAGATCCGCGCCAGCAAGCTCAAGGCCGCTCGCGAGGCCATGACCGCCGTGCTGCCCAAGCTGCGCGCCCAGGCCATCGCCAACGACGCCGAGCGCAACGTTGCCGTTATCGGCGGCGGCCCGGCCGGTCTGGCGACGGCGTTCTTCCTGACGCGCGCCGGCGTGCCCGTCACTATCTTCGAGGCCCGCGACTCTCTCGGCGGCGTGGTCCGTCACGTGATCCCCGAGTTCCGTATCGCGAGCGACGATATCTCCCACGATGCCGAGCTCTGTCTGGCCTTTGGCGCCAAGGTGCAGCTCAACGCCCGCGTGGAGTCCATTGACGAGCTCAAGGCCCAGGGCTTTACCGACGTAGTCGTGGCCACTGGTGCCTGGATGCCCGGCTCTGCGGGCCTGGGCGAGGGTGCCGAGCTCGACGTGCTGGAGTTCCTCGAGGCCGCCAAGAAGGGCGAGAAGCTCGAGCTGGGCGAGGACGTCGTGGTCATCGGCGCCGGCAACACCGCCATGGACGCGGCCCGCGTGGCCAAGCGCCTTGCTGGCGTGAAGAACGTGCGCCTGGTGTATCGCCGCACCAAGAAGCAGATG
>DXZV01000003.1:8503-13324 GCA_019419485.1 Collinsella sp. | reverse complement strand
GATGCCCGCCGACGAGGAAGAGCTCGATCTTGCTCTTGCCGACGGCGTTGAGTTCTGCGAGCTGCTGGCGCCCAAGGCGCTCAACGGCGCCGTGCTGACCTGCGACGTCATGGAACTTGGCGAGCCGGATGCAAGCGGCCGTCGCAGCCCCGTCGCCACGGGCGAGACCGTCGAGCTTTCCGCCACCACGGTGATCTGCGCCGTGGGCGAGGGCATCGATGCCAGCCTGTACGACGCCGCGGGCGTCGAGCACGACCGTCGCGGCCGCCTTGCCGCCACCTCCACCGGCGTCGAGGGCGTTTGGGCTGCAGGCGACTGCCGTCGCGGTCCTGCCACCGTGGTCGAGGCTATTGCCGACGCCGCCGAAGTCGCCCGCGCCATCGCCGGCGTGGACTTTAACAAGTGCGTCGACTGCAACGAGCAGGCCGGTCGCGAGGACACCTGCTACGAGCGCAAGGGGTCGCTGTGCCGTGACAAGCGCAACTGCACCAAGACCCGCTGCCTGGGCTGCGGCTCGGTGTGCGAGGTCTGCTGTGACGTGTGCCCCAACCGCGCCAACGTGGCAATTAAGGTGCCGGGCCTGGCCAAGCACCAGGTGGTACATGTCGATGGCATGTGCAACGAGTGCGGCAACTGCGCCGTGTTCTGCCCCTACCAGGAGGGTCGCCCCTACAAGGACAAGCTCACCCTGTTCTGGAGCGAGCAGGACATGGAGAACTCCGAGAACGAGGGCTTCCTGGCCGTGGACGAGGACCACTTTAAGGTCCGCGTCGCCGGCACGGTCCGCACCGTCTCGGTCGATGCCGTCAACACCGGCCTTCCCGAGGCCGTCCGCCTGACCATCAGGGCTGTGCGCGACAGCTATCCGTATCTTCTTAAGAAATAGGCGAGTCTCTTATGGCCAAATCCATTCAACATAACGTGGCCTACGTTGCCTGCGGAAGCGGTTGCGCCTCCGCAGGCGGCGACGCCCGCTGCAGCGAAGGCTGCATTGGCTGTGGCGCCTGTGTCACGGCCTGCCCCCACGGCGCCATTGCGCTGGCCGATGGCATCGCCCGCGTGGATCGCTCCAAGTGCACGGGCTGCGGCCTGTGCGGCATGGCGTGCCCGCAGCGCGTGATTGCCTTTGTTCCCGGCTACCAGAACATCCTGGTGCGCTGCAACAACACCGATAAGGGCCCCATTGCGCGCAAGATCTGCGACACGAGCTGCATCGGTTGCGGCATGTGCGCCAAAAAGTGCCCCGCCGGCGTTATCCGCATCGAGGACAACTGCGCCCATATCGACGGCGCGGACTGCCTGTCGTGCGGCATGTGCGCCGTCGTCTGCCCGCATGGCGCCATTCACGACCGCACCGGCATCGCCGCCGGCGTGTAGAAGGGAATCACCATGGCACAGGAATTCACTTTTACCGTTAACGGCGTGGAGCGCACAACGACTCAGAACAAGCCGCTGCTGCGCTACCTGCGCGACGACCTGCACATCCATTCCGCCAAGGACGGCTGCTCCGAGGGTGCCTGCGGCACCTGCACCATCCATGTGGACGGCGCGGCCGTCAAGGCGTGCGTACTGACCACTGCTCTTGCCGCCGGTCGCAACATCGTGACTGTCGAGGGCCTGCCCGAGGACGTGCGCGAGGCCTTTGTGTACGCCTTTGGCGCCGTGGGCGCCGTGCAGTGCGGTTTTTGCATCCCCGGCATGGTCATGGCGGGCGCGGCGCTCATCGCCGGGGACCCCGAGCCCACCGAGGAGCAGATCAAGTACGCCATCCGCGGCAACGTCTGCCGCTGCACCGGCTACAAGAAGATCATCGAGGGCATCTCGCTGGCCGCTGCGGTGCTCCGCGGCGAAAAGCAGATCGACGAGGACTTGGAGCGCGGCGATGACTACGGCGTGGGCAAGCGCGCCTTCCGCATCGACGTGCGCAAGAAGGTGCTCGGCGAGGGCAAGTATCCCGACGACATCGACGAGCTCGATCAGCCGGGTCTGACCTACGCCAGCGCCGTGCGCTCCAAGTATCCGCGCGCCCGCGTGCTCTCCATCGACACCTCCAAGGCCGAGGCCCTGACCGGCGTGGTGGGGATCCTGCGCGCCGAGGACGTGCCGGTCAACCAGGTCGGCCACCTTATCCAGGACTGGGACGTCATGATCGCCCAGGGCGATATCACCCGCTGCGTGGGCGACGCCATCGTGCTGGTGGTTGCCGAGGACGAGGCGACGCTCGAGAAGGCCAAGAAGCTCGTAAAGATCGATTACGAGCCGCTGGAGCCCGTGCGTAACATTGTCGAGGCCAGGGCTGCCGACGCCCCGCGCCTGCACGACAGCTTCTTTGCCTTTGGCAACACGGTGGAGCTCAAGGACAACGTGTGCCAGAGCCGCCATGTGACGCGCGGCGACGCCGCCAAGGCGCTGGCAGAGAGCGCGTTCACCGTGACACAGCGCTTTACCACGCCCTTTACCGAGCATGCCTTCTTGGAGCCCGAGTGCGCCGTCGCCTTCCCGTACAAGAACGGCGTCAAGGTGCAGTCGACCGACCAGGGCGCTTACGATACGCGCAAAGAGTGCGCCCATATGTTTGGCTGGGACAACGAGCCCGAGCGCGTGGTCGTCGAGACCATGCTCGTGGGTGGCGGCTTTGGCGGCAAGGAGGACGTGTCCATCCAGCACCTGGCCGCGCTTGCCGCATATAAGTTCCAGCGTCCTGTGAAGTGCAAGCTCACGCGTGCCGAGTCGCTCGCGTTCCATCCCAAGCGCCATGCCATGGACGGTACCTTTACGCTGGGCTGCGACGCCGAGGGCAACTTTACCGGCCTGGACTGCGAGATCAACTTTGACACCGGCGCCTACGCGTCGCTGTGCGGCCCGGTGCTCGAGCGCGCCTGCACGCACGCCGTCGGTCCCTACAAGTACCAGAACACCGACATCCGCGGCTTTGGCTACTACACCAACAACCCGCCCGCCGGTGCGTACCGCGGCTTTGGCGTGTGCCAGTCCGAGTTTGCGCTCGAGAGCCTGATCGACCTGCTGGCAGAAAAGGTCGGCCTGGATCCGTGGGAGATTCGCTACCGAAACGCCATCGAGCCGGGCGAGGTTTTGCCCAACGGCCAGATCGCCGATTGCTCCACGGCGCTTAAGGAGACGCTGCTCGAGGTCAAGGATGCCTACTATGCGCATCCCGGACACGCCGGTATTGCCTGCGCCATGAAGAACGCCGGCGTGGGCGTGGGCCTGCCCGATGCCGGCCGCTGCAAGATTCGCATCGAGGACGGCGTGGCTGTGGTCTATGCCGCCACGTCCGACATCAGCCAGGGCTGCAACACCGTCTTTTTGCAGGACGTTGCCGAGGCCTGCGGTCTGCCGCTGAGCTGCATTGCCAACGGCGAGTGCTCCACCGAGAACGCTCCCGACTCCGGCACCACGTCTGGTTCGCGTCAGACGGTCGTGACCGGCGAGGCCGTGCGCGGTGCCGCCTTCCTGCTGCGCGATGCCATGCTTGGCATCGAGGCCGGCAAGCCTGCGCCCGATGCTCCCGTGAGCGCGCATGGCGACGGCGTCAAGATCGAGTACGACGACGGACGCGCCTATCAGTTGCGCACGCAGGAGCTCGTCGCCGGCCAGGGCATGCATCCTCAGGATCCCGCGACCGCCATCAAGGCGCTCGAGGGATGCGAGTTTGGCTACGTGTATCTGGAGCCGACCGACAAGCTGGGTGCCGACGTTCCCAACCCCAAGAGCCACATCTGCTACGGCTTTGCCACGCATGTGGTCATTTTGGATGATGACGGCCGCGTGAGCGAGGTCTATGCCGCGCACGATTCCGGCAAGGTGGTCAATCCCATCTCCATCCAGGGTCAGATCGAAGGCGGCGTGCTCATGGGTATGGGCTATGCGCTTACCGAGGACTGGCCGCTCAAGGACTGCGTGCCCCAGGCAAGGTACGGTACGCTCGGGCTGTTCCGTGCGCCCGAGATTCCGGATATCCACGCCATTTACGTGGAGAAGGACGAGCTACTGCCTGTGGCATATGGCGGCAAGGGCATCGGCGAGATCGCAACGATTCCCACGGCGCCCGCCGTGCAGAACGCCTATCGCGCGTTTGACGGCAAGCTGCGTCCAAATCTGCCCATGGTGGATACGCCGTACAGCCGCGCTCGTCACCGCGGGTAGGGTGGGGTGCGGACGGCCATTGTTGACGGGCCGTCTGCGCTTGCCATCAACTGTATAAGCTGCGCCTTTGGCCCCAGCTCCATCGTGAGCCGGGGCCTTTTGCTTGGAGCGGAAAGCGTGTCCCGAAATGAGCGCTCAGAATGGGATTCGTTTTCCGAATCGGCCCTCCAGCGGAAAGCGTGTCCCGGAATTCGGCTCCAGAGTGGGATGCGTTTTCCGGCTGAAGCCTCAGGCGGAAACGGCGTCCCGGAATTCGGTCTCAGAACGGGATGAACTTTCCCAACGGGGCCGCATGCGGAAGCTGTGTCCCGGAATCATGCCTCAGAATGGGATGCGTTTTCCGCTGGCCGGTCGTTTGGAAAGCGCATCCCAGTTTGAGTGTTTATTCCGGGATGCGGTTTCCGCTGAAGGACTCAACCGGAAAGCCTGTCCAGCTCTGAGACGGGATTCCGGGACACGCTTTCCGCCAGGCCCGCCATCCGGAAAGTGCATCCCGTTTTGAGCGTCCAGGCTAGGACGCACTTTCCGTTGGCGTGGTCGTTGGGAAAACGCGGCCCAGATAGGGGGATGCGATCTGGCGATGCGTGGCCTAGCAGCTCCTACAGGTCTACCTCGTTGAGCCATGCCGGCAGAGCGGTCTGCCGGATGCCTGCC
>DXZV01000003.1:7909-8493 GCA_019419485.1 Collinsella sp. | reverse complement strand
TTCGCGAGCAGTCCTGCCGAGCGGACTTCGCTCATGGTAAAGCGCAGCAGAGGGTGACCGTAGAGCGATAGGTGCGCCTCGCGCTGTCGTTCGGCAACGAGCGCCTCGGCGGTGGTGCGTCCGGCCAGCATGGTCTGGTCGGTATATTTGATGAGCCCGTCGAGCTCGCCCAGCGTGAGTTCCCGCGCCTGGCGCTCCCAGGCAAAGTCCGTTCGTATGGGCTTGGCCGAATCGAAGGGGTCCGTCAGCTCGTATTGAAGCCAGTCGGGCGCAAAGCCCGTCTCGATCATGACGGCTCGGGCGACCGATTCCCCGCCGCTCTCGGCGCGGGCGTCGGCATATCGAAGCGTTGTGAGGGCGGTGCGAATCGCGCGACCATTGCGGGCGGTCGCTCGTTGCTCAACGGCCTCCATCAGCTGTTCCGGCGCAAGGCCGAGCTTTGAGATCGCCGAATCGGCAATGGGCATGCCGTCGGCAAAACCAGTTTGCAGCAGGCAATCTGTGGCCGTTTGGATGGGCGGCGTTACCGATACGCCGGCTCTGCGTATTGCTCCGGCCGGCTCAATCTGGTGCCGCTGAATATG
>DXZV01000003.1:0-7899 GCA_019419485.1 Collinsella sp. | reverse complement strand
CGAGCTGCAAACATGCACGACGTTCAGGTGTCGCCACGAGACCTCGAGCCCCAGCAGGCAAGCTGCCGAAAACGAGCAGAACGTCCAATCGGGGTGGATGATCGCAAGGGCGCGGATAATCTCGCAATGGCGTTGCGCTCGGTTGAGTTCATCCCAGCGCGTTTTTCGCGCAAACAACCCCGGCATGGGCGAGACAACCGTGCCGCCGGTGCGCCGAAGGAGCGCTTTTCGGATCGCCGTGCTCGGGGGAATCAGACAGCGCCCCTCTTGTTCGGCTTGAGTGAGCAGTTGGTCGATGAGCTGGTCATTGCAATGGGTCATGAGCTACCGCCTCCTTTTTGGTAGCAAAAACGTATCAGCTGGAACTTGCCGCTCAGCTGACCAAAAGCTGACCAAAATCTAACCATGCAGGTAGATGACCTGCTTTTGGCGACATATTTCTTGTTTGAATCGGTGGGCGGTAATCGGCGACCGTGAACGGTGGCTGGATATGAAGTCTTGGTAAGTTTCGGGACGTGTACTTTTTAGAAAAATGGTTGTTTATCTGCTATTTTGCAGCTCTGGATTGCGCGTTTGAGGACGTGTGATGTGAGCGGTTGATCGGATTTCAACCGGAAACTGCGTCCCAGAATTCGGCTCCAGAGTGGGAGGCCGTTTCCGAATCGGCCCTCAAACGGAAATTGCATCCCGGAACGAGCTCTCAGAGTGGGATGAACTTTCCCCAGCGGGGCTGCAGACGGAAAATGCGTCCCGGATTCGACGCTCAGAATGGGATTCGTTTTCCGGTAGAAGTTTCAGTGGAAACCGTGACCCGGAATTGCCGCTCGGAATGGGACGCGCTTTCCGGATGGCATGCTTGGCGGAAACTACGGCCCAGTTTTTGGCTCCAGAACGGGGTACATTTTCCGGAACGGTCCACGTGCGGGGGTGTACCGCCCCTTTTCGTGCTCCGCTTGTCGAATTACGTTATAGCTAGACATATTATAGGAAGGTATAATATAGCTAGCTATAACGTAAAGGAAGGATGGCCCTATGTTTATCGGAAGAACAGTGGAAATGTCCGAGCTCAATCGACTGTATGGCACGGGCTCCTTTGAAATGCCTGTGATTTACGGCCGCCGTCGCGTAGGTAAAACGCGCCTTATCACAGAGTTTATTCAAGGCAAGAAGGCTATTTACTTTCAAGCACGTCGTACCAATGCAGAGGCAAACCTGCACGGCTTTAGCCAGGCGATACTTGCGGGTTCGGTTGGTGCTGCAGGCGTGTCGTTTCGTAGTTTTGACGAGGCGTTCGATGCATTGGCAACCATGGCTCGCACGGAACGTTTGATTGTCGTGATTGACGAGTATCCCTATCTCGCCCAATCGAATCCCGAGATCAGCTCGTTGCTGCAAGACAAGATTGATCACCTGTACAAAGAGACCAGGCTCATGCTGATTCTATGCGGCTCGTCTCTTTCGTTTATGGAGGAACAGGTGTTGGGCTACGAGAGCCCGCTATACGGTAGGCGTACGGCCCAGTTTAAGATCATGCCGCTCGATTTTATGACGACCCTCGGCCTGTGGCAGAGCATGAGTCGCGAAGACGCTGCAGTTTGCTATGGCATGACGGGCGGCATTCCTGCATATATCGAGAAAGTCGATCCTGCCGCACCGCTCAAGGACAACATCAAACGTCTTTTTCTTACTCCTACGGGCTATCTCTTTGAGGAGCCGAGTAACCTACTGTTGCAAGAGTGCCGCAATCCCGAGCAATATGATGCAATCGTGCAAGCAATTGCCCAGGGGCGCTCGAAGATTTCGGAGATTGCGAGCTCTACGGGAATCCCTGCGAGCAACGTAAAGAGCTATGTGGATAAGCTGGCGTCGCTTGGGATTGTCGAGCGCGAACTGCCTCTAAACGAGACGAGCAATAAGCGGGCCGTGTATCTGCTGAGCGACCAGATGTTTAGGTTCTGGTACAAGTTTGTTCCGCAGAACATCGGGCTGATTCAAAACGATATGGCCGAGATGGCGTATGAGCGCATTGAGCCGCACGTATCGGATTACATGGGTACGGTCTTTGAGCTTATATGCAGACAGTATGTGTACGAACTCGCGCGCGCGGGCCAGCTCGATGTGGTTCCGGCGAGCGTCGGGCGCTGGTGGGGGACGGATAATCGCACGCATACGCAGGAAGAAATCGACTTGATTGTTGACGATGGCGAGGGCACTGCGCTGTTTGCGGAGTGCAAATGGCGCAATGAACCGGCGGGCGAAGACGTGCTGCAAAAGCTCGTGTATCGAAGTGAGCTCTTTAGACGGCAACGAAAAAGCTATGCACTTTTTTCAAAAAGCGGCTTTACGCAAGGATGTCAGGAAGCTGCGGCGTGCAGGGGAGATACCAAGCTGATCTCGTTTGCCGAGATGTGAGGGCGGGGCAGCTCTGCTCGAGGGCAAGAGCCTGTCCTCGAATTGCTGGAATAGGGCCCCCTTTTTTGTCGTGTTGGCTGTCGGCGGAATGCCGGCGGAAAGCGTATTCCAGATTTCGGCCCCAGAGTGGGATGCCGTTTCCGGATCGGGCCTCAAACGGAAATTGCGTCCCGGAATGAGCTCTCAGAGCGGGATGAACTTTCCCAACGGGGCCGCATGCGGAAACTGTGTCCCGGATTCGACGCTCAGAATGGGATTCGCTTTCCGGTAGGGGCTTCAAATGGAACATGCGTCCCGAGGCCCCACACGGCGTCGCCACACAACTTTGTGTCCGCACGGACGGCTATGTTTACTGCAACGTAGCCATTCGTGGAAAGGACGGATGCCATGGCAACGGATAAGACCGGTTATGTGAGCGTTGGTGCCCGGATCGAGGATAAGGTCATGCCCGATCGCGTGATCTTTAGCATTGGCTTTGGCGGCCGCTTAGATACCAAGGAGGCGTGCCTGGACGATTACAACGCCGATCGCGCCAAGGTCGCCGCCGCGCTGGCGCCCTTTGGTCTGGATGACGAGTTAACGTGTCGCCGGTACACCTGCTATGCGCAGACGACGCACAAAAGGGCAATCATCGTGGGCTACGACTACTATGCGTACGGCACGGTTGCCGCGCCTGTCGATTCGGTTGACTGTGCGGCTGTGTGGGCGGCGCTCAACACCTGCGGATCGCATGTCGACATGAACATTCGATTTGAACTTGCGGATGAGCGTGCGGCAGAGGACGTCCTGATTGCCCGCGCTGTCGAGCGCGCTCGCGGTAATGCGCAGGCGCTTGCTGCGGCGGCGGGGACTAAGCTGGGCGACATCAAGCATATCTCGTATAACAGCCGGCCGGGGGATTACGGCACGGTGTACTGCGCTGCCATGGGCGCTCCCGATGGGGCATCCGGAGGCCTTGGGGAAACGGTGCTGGATCCGGAACCCATCGAGGTCGAGTGTTCCGTGGACGTGGAGTGGTGGCTGGAATAGTGGACGAGCTGGGCGAGCGTCGAGACTTCATGACTGAAAAACCATTTGTTGAACCTGGCGCCCGTGGGTAAAATAAGGCAGACGGCAGCCCAAGTAGTGAAGAGCTGGGCAGCGCCGTTGCTTGGTCAAGAGGTCAGTGCCTTAATGGCAGCGACTTGTTATGCTTCGAATGCTGCTTGAGTGCCTCGGAAAGTTCGATAAGCGCCGTGAAGAGCAAGACCAAAGCAACCAAGAGCTCTGTGAGCTCTGATGGGCCCGGGATGACCTCTGATTTAAGTCACCGGGCCTAAATCTTTTTCATGCATTTGAATAGAGCGGGCGACTCTCTTGGGGCCGTCTGCATGGCGTGTGCTTGGCGCATGGTATTGCGCCCCGCTTTCATGTCCGCACGGGCGCCTATCCTTACGGCAATGTAGCCGCCTATGTAGCAAGCGGCAGGCAACGGAGAAAGGCCCAACCGTGTCAGCTGAAAAGACGCCGTGTATCTCGGCTATCGATACGACGAACTTTGCGCGCCAGATCGTGCTGGACTTTGAGTTTGCGCCGGTCCCAAAGCAGCGTCAGCGCCGTGGGCTGCGCAATGAGATTATCGAGGTTGGCGCTGTCAAACTCGATTACCACGGCAACGTTATGGGCGAGTTCTCGCAGTTTGTGCAGACGGAATTTACCGAAGGCGTTGCGTTCCCCGTCCGCGAGCTTACGGGGGTATCGGCCGTGGACACCGCGATGGCCGATCCGCTCTATGTGGTGATTAAAAGGCTCAGCGATTGGATCGGTCGCTACTCCGCCCAGATAGTTTGCTGGAGCGGGGCGGATCGTCGACAGCTTTTGACCGAGTGCCAGGCAAAGCACATCGACCTTTCCGCATTTCCTACGGACTGGGCCGACCTGCAGGCGTTTTACACCTCGATTATGGACGTGGGCAGCCACGGGCGTGTCTCGCTGGGCGACGCGGCAACGTGGTTTGGCATCGAGTTCGATGAGTCGACGGGTCACGCCCACAGCGCCCTGGCCGATGCGCGCGTGACCGCCAAGCTGCTCAAGCAGGTGATGGACGGGGACTACCGCGTGAGCCCGCGCGCCCAGGAAGTTCGCCAGCGGTGGGGGATGGGCGAGCGAGCTCAGACGCGCCTTTCCAGCAAGTGCCCCGAACTGGGCGACCTGCTGCTGAAGCTGAAGGCAGAGGGGAGGTAGGGGGCGGACATCATTGTCGTTTTGCCTGCGAAGAAGGAATCAATTAACTACAAAGTGTGGATGGCTTCTAGTGAAGACTTAAACACCAGACTATGAAAGGGTTATCGAGCCATTGGGACTGCAGCATTCGCCCATCGCAAGACGTTACTCGTTCAAATTGGGACGCTCCGCATCCTATGAAATGGTTAATGCGGAGCGTTCCTAGAAGTCTGTCTTCTGTTACCTAATAGTAGAGTTCGATATACGAATACGCCTTATCAAAAAGAGCCTGGTCTTTGAGTTTGTAGCGCATCCAAAGAATGGCGCGTAGCTGCTTTTTGACCTCTTTGACGCCTGCTGTGGTTGCCTGCCAACCGTCGAATCGGGTGATCTTAACGATTTCGTCGATGTCGCCGACGATGTTCTCGACGATGATTGGCGTGTCCCCATTCTTTACACCATTGAAGAGTTCTGTGAGGGCCGCCTTGCCCTTGTCCTCCTCTTCTTCGGGCACGACTTCCTTTTCGGCCGCTCGAGCCTCTCTGGCGAGGTCGATGAGCATCTTGAGGAACTCGACGCTGTTGATGAGACCTTGCTCGTGACGTTCCCTCAGGTCCTCCAGGCGCTCGCCGAGCTTCTGGAACTTGCCATTCTTATCGTGCCTGCGGATTCGGGCGACGAGATCTATCTCCAGCTTACGCGTGATCTTCTCGGTATTGCTCTTGTCGTTGATGAAGTGCTCGATCATGTCCTCGTCGAGTTCAAGGATGTCGTCATCGTCTCGGACTCTCTCGACGGTGATGTTCTCGTGCACGAGCTCGATTGTCTTGGGCCCGAGCGCTGCCCAGATGAGCTTCCCGCGATTGTCTACCGGTCTCACGGAATCGTAGACCTGCGAGAGCCAGATGAAATCGGGCTTGTAGGGATTGAGACACGGATCGGGCGAAAGGGCTTCCCACGCTCTGTTCAAGACCGAGAAGTCGGCCCCAAACTGGTCTTTCACCTTTGTCGTTGGCAGGCATTGTTGAGCTTCGAGAAGAGACTCCCAATCCGCGCTGCGGCGGTCTTTAACCGTTGAGAAGTACTCAAGACAGCAATGCATAAGCCTGGGTAGTTCGGCCTTTACCTCGTCGATGTTGGTTATGACCTTCTGCACCTCGGCCTCGTCGAAGTGCAGAGACTTGGCGACGTTGTCGAAGAGGCCGATATAGTCAACGATGAGACCGAATGTCTTCTTGTCGTTGTAGACGCGGTTGGTTCGACAGATTGCCTGCAATAGCGTGTGGTCGCGTAAGGGCTTGTCAAGGTACTGAGTTTGCAGGATGGGCGCATCGAACCCAGTGAGCAGCTTCGCAGTGACGATGAGAATCTTGAGCGGATCGTCCGGGTCGCGGAAACGGTCAAGGAGCTTTTCCTCGGCATCGCGATCGCGACGATATGCCTTGTACCGGTCCTCCTTGTCGTTGTTCGTGTCCATGACGATGGTGACTGCATCAGCGCCCAAGAGCTTGTCGAGCTCCTCCTTATACAGCAGGCAACACTCTCGGTCGTAGCAGACTACCTGCGCCTTGAAGCCGTCGGGCTCAACCTTTGACTTGAAGTGCTTGGCGATGTGTTCGCATACCTTGTGGATGCGGTCGGGGGCCTTCATGACGGACTCGATCTTGACGCGCCTGGTGAGTTCCGCCTTGTCCTCTTTGCTGAGGTCTCGGGTCATTTCGTCAAAGGCGGCGTTCACGACCTCTTGGTTGACGTGGAGCTCGACGGGAACGGTTTCAAAATGGAGCGGCAATGTGGCGTGGTCGCGGATGGAGTCGGCGAAGGAATAGCGGCTCATGTAGCCGGACTTGTCCTCTTTGGCACCGAAGGTGTGGAACGTGTTCTTGTCGGTTCGGTTGATGGGCGTGCCGGTCAAGCCGAAGAAGAAGGCGTTTGGCAAGGCGAGTCGCATCTTCTCGCCGAGGTCGCCCTCTTGGGTGCGGTGCGCCTCGTCGACCATGAGGATGATGTTCTCGCGCTCGTTGAGCGTCCCCGCAACCTCGCTGAATTTGAAGATGGTGGTGATGAGGATCTTTCTCATGTCCTGCTTGAAGAAGGACTCAAGCTCCTCCTTGCTGCCGGCGCTTGCGAGGTTGGGGATGTCGGATGCGTTGAAGGTCCCCGTGATCTGGGTCTCGAGGTCGATTCGGTCATCCACGATGACGACGGTCGGGTTCTTGAGTTCGGGGACCATGCGCAGCTTCTGGGCAGCGAATACCATGAGCAGTGACTTTCCTGAGCCCTGGAAATGCCAAATGAGGCCACGCTTCGGGTATCCTGCGCGGACGCGGTCCACGATGAGGTTCGCGCCCTCGAACTGTTGGTAACGACAGATCAGCTTGATGCGTCGATGCTTCTTGTCGGTGGCGAAGAGCGTGAAGAACTGGAAGATGTCCATGACGTTCGTGGGGGTTAGCATGGAGGCCATGCTTCTCTTGACGTCGGCAAGTGTGCCCTCGCTCTTCTTGTCGCCCTCATGCCAGGGTCCCCACATCTCGGGAGGCATGTTCACCGACCCGTAGCGATAGCATTTTCCTTCGCTGGCGAAGTTGATGGCGCTACAGACGAACATCTGCGGGATGCTCTTCTCATATTTAGCGATGTCGCCAGCGCCGTCGAGCCAGGTTATCGAATCGCGCACCGGCGTCTTGAACTCGCCGATGACGAGCGGAAATCCATTGACAAGAAGGACGAGGTCGAGGCGCTTACCGCCCTGTTCCTGGGGGTAGACCCACTGGTTGGTGACGATGTACTCGTTTTTGTCAAGATCGCCGTCCGCCACCGTGCCAAAGAAGCGGATGGGGACCATGCGGCCGTCTTTGCCGTAGGGGAATGAGTTCTCCTCGATGACGAGCTTTTTGAACCGCTCGTTGGTGGAGACCAGGTTCTGCGGACTTGTGGACTGAATGAGGGCCCTGAGTCGGTAGATGATCTCGTCGGCGCGATCGGGGTCTTCTGCGATCTCCGGGTTAAGCCTGATGAGGGCGTCCTTGACCATGGGCTCGACCATGACGTCGGCATGGCGGCGCGGGAGGTCTTCGGCAGCAACGTATCTCCAGCCAAGGCTGGCAAGCGCCTCGACGCTCATTTGCTCGATGGTGTTGTCCTCGTTAAACATCTCCGAGTCCTAACTCCTGGTTCAAGATTTTCTTCGTCGTGGCGTTTAGCTCATCGAGGGCCTTTTGTACGGCAAATTTCGATTTGTCGACCTGGGCGACGAAGTCAGCGAACTCCTGCTGGAGGGAA
>DXZV01000029.1:9436-14773 GCA_019419485.1 Collinsella sp. | reverse complement strand
GGCATCCGAGCTTGTCGAGCAATCGCACTACGGCAAGGTAGTCCTGACCGATCGCACGCCGTTGGTTTCCCCCTCTTCGCTTTCAATGCGAACCATGCACTCCAAGTAGTCTTCGTTCGCCACCGTCAGATGTAGTTCGCGCGAGCTATTTGTCGTATCCATGATCTTCCGTCCCTTCTGCATTCAATGGCTGATTCTACCCCATCCAAGCGTCGCAGTATGCCGTGGCATACCGTGCTAGAGTTCTTGTTGCACACGACGACCAAGATTGGAGCGGTCTTTATGGAAAACACCACCACGAACCCCGATGTCCTCGAGCGCTTTTTGCGCTACGTCCAGATCAACACGCAGTCCGAGGATGCAAACTGCGACCAGGTACCTTCGAGCGCCGTTCAGTTTGACCTTGCCAACGTGCTGGCTGAAGAGCTGCGCGAGCTTGGTGCGGAAGATGCCCACGTGACCGAGCATGCCTATGTCTGCGCGCATATCCCCGCAAGTGCGGGCGCTGAGGACAAGCCCGCCCTGGGCCTGATCGCCCATCTCGACACCACCGAAGTTGCACCGGGCGCCGGCGTGAAGCCGCACATCGTACACTACGAGGGCGGCGACCTGATCTGCGGCACGGTTGACGGTAAGCCCGTTGCCATGAGCACCGCCAAGCTTCCCGCCCTGAACGACCTCACGGGTGAGGACCTGGTCTGCAGCGATGGCACCACGCTGCTGGGCGCGGATGACAAGGCAGGCGTCGCCGAGATCATGTCGCTTGTCGCGCGTATCGCTCAGGACCCTTCTCTGCCCCATCCCGCACTCGGCATTTGCTTCTGCCCTGACGAGGAGATCGGTCACGGAGCCGAGCTGTTGGATATCGATACCTTTGGCTGCAAGTACGCCTACACGGTCGACGGCGGCCCCATCGGCGAGCTGGAGTGGGAGTGCTTTAACGCCGCCGAGGCGACCGTCCGCTTTGAGGGCCAGTCCATCCACCCGGGCGACGCCAAGGGCCGTATGGTCAACGCAGGCAATCTGTTCTGCGACTTCAACGCGTTGCTCCCCTACGTGCAGCGCCCGGAGTATACGGAAGGCTACGAGGGCTTTTATCACCTTGAGGGTGTATCTGCGACCGTCGATCACGCCACAGCGCGCTATATCGTCCGCGACCATGACGCCGCCAAGTTCCAGCAGAAACTCGACCTTATTGATGCCGCCGCCTCGATGCTCAACCAACGTCTGGGTGAGAGGCGCGTGACGGTCGAGATTAAGCAGCAGTATCGAAATATGGCCGAGATCGTTCGTGACTATCCCGAGCTTATTGATGTTGCCAAGGAAGCCTACCTTGCCTGCGGCGTTGAGCCCCAAGTGCTGCCGATTCGTGGCGGCACCGACGGCGCTCAGCTGTCGTTCCGCGGTCTGCCCTGCCCCAACCTTTCCACCGGCGGCTATTGCTACCACGGCGTCAACGAGTTCGTCCCGGTCAGTTCGCTCGTCAAGATGACCGACGTGCTCCAGGAGCTCGTCGCCCGCTTTGCATAAGCCTGGCTGCACAAGTCCAAAAGACGAATCGCCCCGTCCTCAACCGAGAACGGGGCGATTTTTTGCTGCAATAAGAACAGGTTGACGCGCGCCAGCCTCTTGAAGCAAGGAGTGTCCCAAACAGCCGGCACATAAGGAACGTCCCCAAGTGCCAAGTGTTCCGGCAACGCCGATGTTTTGGCGCGGACAGCGAAAACCCGCCAGAGCGAGCAAGGTGCCTTGAAACAAGGCGGCATTGATCTTTTGATCATGCCGCCGAAGTTGAAAGGCAGATTGCCGCTCTGGCGGGTTTGCAGCGTCAAGCGGTTACGCGGGCTGGTAAGCCCGCGTAACCCTAGTAGTTGGCTTCGTAGCCGTTGCCGTCGCCGGTGGGCTCTTCGTAGTAGTCCGAATCGCTCGAATCGCTTGAGTCATCGGAATCGTCAGAGCTGACCGATGAGGTTGCGGTACCATTTGCGTAATCGTCGGATGTATGGTTGCTCAAATCACCGATCGTGGAGCTGGAGCCGTCGGAAAGGCCCATGGTATTGGGTCCTTTGGGATCCTTGCCAGCATTAACGCGCGCCATCATTTCCTTGAGCTCATCCTCATAGACAAAGACATAGCTCTGGCCGTCAATCATGGTTGTGTCATCTGCGTAGGATGGCAGGTTAGCCGAGTAGATGCCATCGACATCCATGCCGCGCATGGCGTTGACCGTAGCCACGATATCCTGAACGCTCATATCGGTTACGAGCATATCGGACAGCGAATTAACCAGGCCAAAGATCTTCGTGGCATCGAAGTTATTGAGAATCTGGTTGGCAAGGGCGCCAAGCACCTGACGCTGGTGGCGCATGCGCGTGTAATCGCCGTCGGCATAGGTGTAGCGGCAGCGGGCATAGGTAAGGGCGGTGGCGCCGTCCATATGCTGCTGACCAGCGGTAATCTTAATATCCAGGTGCTCGGGGTCGTCAACATCATCGGTTGCGTTAATGTCGATACCGCCAACCGAATCAATCAGCGCCTGCATACCGTCGAAGCTGACCTCGGCATAGTGGGAAATCTGAACACCGCACAGCTCGTTGACCGCCTCGACCATGGCCTCGGCGCCGCCAACGGTATGGCAAGCGTTGATCTTCATGGTCTCGCCCTTGTACACGACCTTGGTGTCGCGCGGAACGGAAATGAGCGTCGCCTGCTTTTGCGTGGGGTCGATGCGTGCCAGGATAATCGAGTCGGCACGATACGTATCCTCGCCCGGACGGCCGTCGGTGCCAAGAAGCAGCACGTAGAACGGATCCTTTGCCTCATCGGTGTCAACCAGAACCCGACGCAGATTGTCGGTAATGACATTAGAATCGCCGAGCTTGCCCATAATGGTGGCAAACCACAGGCCGGCAGCGGTAGTGGCACTCAGCAGCACGCCAAGCACGACAATGAGCGCGACGTGACGAATCGTGTGGCTACGACGACGTTGGCGAGCGCGCTCGGAATAGCGAGCCACGTTATCGCGACTGTAGATCTTGGCCTGCGCACCAGTTGAGGGCCTTCGGGTGGTGGTATCCGCGAGGGGCTTTTTATTAAACATAGGCAACCTGTATTAGTAGATGACGGGATCGGGGACGGTAGCATGCTCGACATGCGCGCCGAGCGCCTGCAGCTTTTCGACAAACTGCTCGTAGCCGCGCTTGATGTGATGGATAGCCGAAACCTCGGTCGTCCCGTCGGCGATCAAGCCCGCTACGACGAGGGCCGCTCCGCCACGCAGATCGGGCGAGGTAACCTGTGCGCCCGAGAAGCCCCTGACGCCATGAATCATGGCATGATGGCTCTCAATACGAATGTCGGCACCCATGCGCACCAGCTCAGAGGCAAACATAAAGCGATTCTCGAAGATGTTTTCGGTAATAACGGAACTGCCGTCGGCAAGGGCGGAGAGCACCATAATCTGCGCCTGCATGTCGGTCGGGAAACCGGGGAACGGAAGCGTCTGGATGTCGACCGGCTTGATACGCTCGGCACGGTTCACATGGACGCCATCCTCGACGCGCTCGCAGTCGATACCCATAAGCTCCATCTTCTTGAGCACCATGCCCAAGTGAATGGGGCAAAAGCCCGTGACATCGACACCGCGATCGTCGGCCATCAGCGCACCGGCGACGATAAAGGTACCGGCCTCGATGCGGTCGCCCACTACGCGATGAGTAACAGGATGCAGCTCTTCCACGCCCTCGATGGTCACGACAGGCGTACCGGCGCCGACAATTTTAGCGCCCATCTCGTTGAGCATGTTTGCGAGGTCGACGATCTCGGGCTCGCGGGCGGCATTGTCGATAACCGTGGTGCCCTGTGCGCGCACAGAGGCCATGATGAGATTCTCGGTCGCACCGACGCTGGCGAACTCGAGCGTGACGGTGGTACCGCGCAGACCTTGGGGCGCATTAGCGTTGATGTAACCGTGGGCGGTATCGAACTCAACGCCCAGGGCCTCAAGACCAAGAATGTGCATATCGATCTTACGAGCACCCAGGTTGCAGCCGCCCGGCATGGCAATTTTGGCGCGATGGAAGCGGCCCAGCAGGGGCCCCATGACGGCGGTGGAAGCGCGCATCTTGGCAACGAGCTCGTAGGGGGCCTCCCATGAATCGACCTGAGAGGTATCAATCTCGAGCGTGTGCTCGTCGAGAACATCGATCGTAGCGCCCATGCCCTTGAGCACCTTGCCCATCACGTGGACATCGGAAATATCGGGCACGTTCTGCAGCGTCGTCTTGCCCGGCGCCAGAAGCGTTGCCGCCATGAGTTTGAGCGCGGAGTTCTTGGCGCCCGAGACGGGCACGGAGCCTCCGATGGCGTGGCCACCCTCAACGCGGATAATATCCAAGGTCTACCCTTTCAAAAAGCATGCCCGGGGTGGCTGGGCCATCCCGGGCATGATGTGTTCGCAAATGGTCGAACGCTAAATCGTTTGACTATTGGGCAAGCTTGAGCTTACACCATGCGATTTCATTATAGAGGTAGGCGCGGCGTGCATCATCCTCCGACAAATTACCCAGCTTCTCTTCAAAACCTTGAATATCAGCTTTAAGCTTGTCGGCATCGACGGTCGCCAAATCGCAAGCGCGCTCGGCGAGAACGGTCACGACATCGTCCGCAACCTGGGCATAGCCGCCGGCCACGGCAAACGTGTGGTCGACAGTGCCATGGCCTTATCGGAAACGCGAACGTAACCGCGGTCGATCGTGCAGATCTCGCTGGAGTGAGCAGGCAGGACGCCAAACTCGCCATCCGTGGACGGAATCGACACAAACGCAGCGTCGCCCTCATAGGCGCAGCTCACGGGGCACACGATGCGGATACGCATAACCTACTTCTCCCCCATCTTGCGGGCGCGCTCGCGCACGTCCTCAATCGTGGAAGCATAGCGGAAAGCCTGCTCGGGCAGGTCATCGGCCTTGCCGTCGACAATCTCGGCGAAAGAGCGGACGGTATCCTCGACGCGGACGTAGACACCGGGGTTGCCGGTGAACTTCTCGGCGACGTGGAAGGACTGCGAGAGGAACTGCTGAATCTTACGGGCACGGTTGACCGTAAGGCGCTGCTCCTCGGACAGCTCGTCCATACCCAGAATGGCGATGATGTCCTGAAGGTCGGAGTACTCCTGCAGGAGCTCCTGGACCTTGACGGCGACACGGTAGTGCTCCTCGCCGACGATCGAGGGATCGAGAGCGTCGGAGGAAGATGCGAGCGGGTCGATAGCCGGGAACAGGCCGAGCGACGAAATGCTACGCGAAAGAACCGTGGTGGCGTCGAGGTGCGTAAACG
>DXZV01000029.1:8095-9426 GCA_019419485.1 Collinsella sp. | reverse complement strand
GCCGAGAAGTGCGGAGACCTCGGAGCCGGCCTGGGAGAAGCGGAAAATGTTGTCGATGAACAGCAGCACGTCCTGGCCCTGGTCACGGAAGTACTCGGCCGTGGTCAGGCCGGAGAGGGCCACGCGCATACGGGCTCCGGGCGGCTCGTTCATCTGTCCGTAGACCAGGCAGGTCTTATTGATGACGCCAGACTCGGTCATCTCGAGGAAGAGGTCCGTGCCCTCACGGGTGCGCTCGCCGACGCCCGTGAAGACGGACGTGCCGCCATGCTCCTGGGCGAGGTTGTTGATGAGCTCCTGAATCAGAACGGTCTTGCCGACGCCGGCGCCGCCGAACAGGCCCGTCTTGCCGCCACGGATGTAGGGCTCGAGCAGGTCAACAGCTTTGATGCCGGTCTCGAAGATCTCGGTCTTGGTGGTGAGCTCGTCAAAGCGGGGCGCTGCATGGTGGATGGGGTAGAACTCCTCCACCTCAGGCATGGGCTTGCCGTCGACGGGCTTGCCCATGACGTTCCAAATGCGACCGAGCGTCTTGGGACCAACGGGCATCTTCATGGGCTCACCGGTATCGGTAGCGATGAGGCCGCGCTGCAGGCCGTCGGTCGAGGACATGGCGACCGTGCGGACGACGCCGCCCGGAAGCTGGCTCTCGACCTCGAGGATCGTGCTCAGATGACCGATCGGGGTCTCGGCCTCGACCGTGAGCGCGTTGTAGATCGGGGGCACCGCGCCGTCAAACTTGACGTCGACGACAGGGCCGATGATACGCACAATGCGACCATCACCGGCGGTCGTCTTCTTGGTGGCTTCCTCGACCGCAAGCTTTACGGTGTTATTAGCCATTACTGTTCCTCCAATGCTGAGGCTCCGCCGACGATCTCGTTAATCTCGGTCGTGATCGAAGCCTGGCGCACGCGACTATACGTGCGGGTAAGGGTCGAGATGATCGCGGTGGCGTTTTCCGTCGCGGAGTGCATGGCCTTGCGGCGTGCACCCTGCTCGGCAGCCGCCGAATCGATCAGGGCCTGGTAGATGACCGTCAGGATATAAGACGGCACAAGCTTGCCGAGAACATGCTCGGGAGAGGGCACGAACTCGAACGTGGACGAGATGCGCTTAGGGGCGTCGGTCTCGTTCTTACGCGGACCGTGGGCCATAGCGATCATCTCGGGGTCGAGCGGCAGCAAGTGCTCGACGCGAAGCTCCTGATCCACGCGGTTCTTGGCGTGGTGGTAGACAAGCTCGACACGGTCAAGCTCACCGGCACGATACGCATCGCAGATATGAGAGGAAATCATGCGAGCCTGATTAAAATCGGGCTCGGAGGAATT
>DXZV01000029.1:0-8085 GCA_019419485.1 Collinsella sp. | reverse complement strand
CTCAAAGTGCATGATGACGTTTGCGCGGTCGCGGAAATACGTGGCCGGCTTGCGTCCGCACGCAATGATCTCGCACTCGATGCCGTCGTTCGCCCAAGAAGCGGCGAGCTTTTCGGCCGTGCGCTCCACCGTCGTATTGAAACCGCCGGCAAGGCCGCGGTCCGAGGCAATGACGACAATCAGGCCACGCTTAACGCTCTCATGCTTCTGCAGCATGGGATCGGTGCCCGAACAGGAGGCGTCGCCGGCGACCGTCAACATGACGTCGGTCAGCGCCTCCTTATAGGGCTCGGCCTGCTTGGAGCGATCGAGGGCACGACGGATCTTGGCCGTAGAGACCATCTCCATCGTGCGCGTGATCTGCTTGGTCGTGGTAACCGAGGAGATTCGCTTCTTAATGTCGCGAAGGTTGGCCATAGGGCTTAGTTCTCCTCTGATCCAGAAACATCCGAATGGTGCTTGGCCATGAACTGCTGCTTGAAGTCGCCGATGACGCGCAAGAGCTCAGCCTTGGTGTCATCATCGATCTTCTTGGCGCGAACCTTGTCGAGCAGCGAACCAAAGCCATTGTCCATGTACTCGATGAGCTCGGCACGGAAGGGCAGCACGTCGGCGATCTCCAGGTCATCCAGGAAGCCCTCGTTGCCAGCGAACAGCGTAACGATCTGCTCGCCAACCTCAAACGGCTTGTAACGCGGCTGCTTCAGGAGCTCGGTCATGCGAGCACCATGGGTCAGCTGCTTCTGAGTAGCCTCGTCGAGGTCGGAGCCGAACTGCGTAAAGCCAGCGAGCTCCTGGTACGAAGCGAGGTCCAGACGGAGGTTGCCGGCGACCTGCTTCATGGCCTTGGTCTGCGCATCGCCACCGACGCGGGACACGGAGATGCCCACGTCGACTGCCGGGCGCTGACCCTGGAAGAAGAGCTCGGACTGCAGGTAGATCTGACCATCGGTAATGGAAATGACGTTGGTCGGAATGTAGGCCGAGACGTCGCCGTCCTGGGTCTCGATGATCGGCAGTGCCGTCATGGAGCCGTAACCGTTCTTCTTGGACATCTTGACGGCACGCTCGAGCAGACGAGAGTGCAGGTAGAAGATGTCGCCAGGATAGGCCTCGCGTCCGGGCGGACGATGCAGCGTCAGCGACATCTGACGGTAGGCCACAGCCTGCTTGGACAGGTCGTCGTAGATGACGAGCACGTGGCCGCCGGGGTTGGTCTCGCTGGCGGGCTTGCCGTCCTCGCCGTTGTACATGAAGAACTCGCCGATAGCGGCACCTGCCATAGGCGCGATGTACTGCATAGGGGCGGAATCGGCAGCCGTGGCCGAAACGATGATGGTGTAGTCGAGCGCACCGTGCTGAGCGAGGGTCTCGCGGATGTTGGCAACCGTAGAGGCCTTCTGGCCGATGGCGACATAGATGCAGACCATGCCCTTGCCGCGCTGATTGAGGATAGCGTCGATGGCAATGGCGGTCTTACCGGTCTTACGGTCGCCGATGATGAGCTCACGCTGACCGCGGCCAATAGGCACCATGGAGTCGATAGCGAGCAGACCGGTCTGAACCGGCTCGCACACCGGGGTACGGTCAATGACGCCGGGGGCCTTGAACTCGATGGGGCGACGGTGCGTAGCGACGATGTCGCCTAGGCCGTCGATGGGCTGGCCGAGCGGATTGACGACGCGGCCGAGCATGGCGCGGCTCACGGGGATATCCATAATGCGGCCAGTGGTGCGGCACTCGTCGCCTTCCTTGATGGAGTCGACGGCACCGAACAGAACGGCGCCGACCTCGTCACGGTCAAGGTTCTGGGCAAGGCCGAAGACGGTCTCACCGGTATCGGAGCTCTTGAACTCCAGAAGCTCGCCTGCCATGGCGCTCTTGAGGCCGGAGACGCGCGCGATGCCGTCGCCTACCTCGTCGACCGTTGAAACCTCATGCGTATCGACCGTCGCGGAGAGGCTCGTGAGCTGCTCCTGCAGTTTCTTGGCGATATCCTGGGCATTGAGGGTTTCGGACATTAGGCTTCACCTCCGTACGAATTAGCAGAGTTTGCGAGGGTCTCCTGCGCGACGCGCAGCTGCGTCTTGACGGAAATGTCACGACGCTCGCCGCGGGCCTCGAGCACCAGGCCGCCCACGATAGACGGATCGACCTGCTCGATAAGGAATACCTTGCGGCCGAAGTCCTGCTCGCATTTCTTAGTGATGGTTTGACGCAGCTCGTCGTCGAGCGGGATCGCCGTGGTGACGGTCACGCCCACTACATCCTCGTCTTCCTCGGCAACATACTTAAAGGCAGCTGCCACCTTGGGAAGAAGGTCGAGCTGGTCGCGCTTGGACATGGTGTCGAGCACGGCGATGATCTCGGGGCTGGCGCTAGCCAGGCGCTCGATCATCTCGAGGTCCTCGAACACATGGTTCTCGGCCTTAGCGGCTTCCAGAAGGGAGCGCGCGTAGGTCTCGAGCACCTTGTCCTGATAGCGGCTAGTCGGCATTCAGGCTACCTGCTTCCTGGATGTAGCGCTCGATGAGCTTCTTCTGCTCGGCATCGTCCTCGAGTGCCTCGCCCACGATCTTGGTGGCGACGGCAACGGACAGGTCGGCGATGGAGCTCGCGGCACCGGCGTAAATGGACTTGCGCTCGTCCTCGACGGTCGTATGGGCCTTGGCGATGATCTCCTCGGCCTCCTTGTGAGCAGCCTCGATGATACGGGCGCGCTCGGACTCGGCGTCCTTACGGGCCTCGAGAACGATGTCGGCAGCCTGACGACGGGCGTCGGTGACGATCGAGTCGGACTCAGCGCGCTTGGCGATAGCCTCCTGCTTGGTCTTCTCGGCCTCGTCGAGGCTCTCCTCGATCTTCTTGCCGCGCTCCTCCATGGTTTTCATGATGCCCGGCAGGGCGACCTTGGCCAGCACGATCCAGATAATCAGGAAGGCGATAAGCGCCGGGATGAACTCCGCCATCTTAGGGATGAGGATGTCCGCACCGGCAGCGCCGTCCTCGGCGAACGCGGAAACCGGCATGAGCAGCGCGGCCGCGGACGCGGAGAGTGCGATCGCGCTCTTCTGGGATGAAAGATTCATACTTGACGCTCCGTGCTATTTAACGATCAGCGCGACAACGAAGCCGATCAGAGCCAGAGCCTCGCCGAAGGCGGAGCCCATGATGAAGACGGTGAACACGCGGCCCTGGACCTCAGGCTGACGGGCCATAGCACCCGTAGCACCCAGAGCAGACAGGCCGATAGCAAGACCAGCGCCGATAACACCGAGACCGTAACCGATAACTCCCACGATTCCTCCTTTGTCGTGCGTGTCTTATTTCACGCAGGATAACCTTTTTATAACTGCCGGGCTCCATGGGTACGGGCACCGGCGGTTTAACGAATTGCTTACCTTTAAGGCGCGAGCGGAAGACTACTCCTCCTCCGCGACCTCCTCTGCCTCGGAGACATACACGGCGGTAAGGACCGTGAAGACGTAAGCCTGGATGGCGCCGACCACAAGCTCGATCGCATAGATCAGGATGAGGATGGCAAGCCAGGCCAGCGAAGGCAGGGCGCCGACGGCGTGGGCCGCGGAAACCTGCTGAAGCAGCGGCTGCATGAACATGCTCGCCATGATGGCGAACGAACCCATGACCACGTGTCCTGCGAACATGTTGCAGAACAGACGGACGGCGAGCGTGATGAGGCGCAGGAAGGTCGAGAAGAGCTCGACGACCCACACGAGCACGTTCATCGGGAAGCTCACGCCCTGCGGGGCGAGGCTCTTGATGTAGCCGATCACGCCGTGAGCCTTGCATCCGTAGTAGATGAAGTACACGAAGGCGAAGATGGCGAGCGCGGCGGTGGAGCCGATTGCGCCGGTGCCGGGCTTCATTCCCGGGATCAGGCCGATCATGTTATTGATCAGGATGAACAGGAAAAGCGAGCACAGGAACGGGAAGTGCTTCTTCCAGTTCTCACCCACGACGCCCTTGCCGATATCGTTCTCGACGTACTCGATGATGTACTCGAAACCGTTGACGAAGAAGCCCTTGGGAACCAGGGTCTGCTTCTTCTTGAACACGGCCAGGACGATCAGGAGCACGATCGTGGAGACGATCAGCCAAAACGAGTACTGCGTGATGCCGCAGCTCAGATCGCCCACGACAGGGGTGGAGCTGAACTCGCTGACCAGATGATTAATCTCATCAGGCAGCTTTTCAAAAATTTCCACGACTTACCTTTCGACCTCATGAGGATCTCGCAGCGCCTTGGCGACACGAACCGTGCAGGCGGCCATAAAGGCCACGAAGCCGATCGCCTCGCCCAGGAGGAACATGCGAAACGCCTCTCCGAACAACACAAACACAACCAAGGTAAAGACGAGCAGGGCGATTGCCGAGACCGCCAGACTCACCATGCCCTTGAGCATGTCCGCATTCTGCTTATCGTCAAGAACCGGCTTGAGCGTAAAGACAAAGGGAAGAAAGGCAATCGCGCCCGCAATGGCGCCTGCAACGATAGCGAGCAGATCGGCTATCTGAAACACTGGCGTCCTCACTTTCCTTTTTTAACGCTTCCCAGAACAGTTCCCGCCAAACATTGGTGACTATTGTACGAGCCAATCGCTAAAGTACAACCGAAAAAGCATCGGTTAATACGCACCTGTTCGTTTTCTTAAGACCTTCTTTATGCCGCAGGTAGGTAATACGTTTTTCTCGAACCCCTCTGGGCTAAACGTCCGTTAACAGGAGTGCGCGTGGACGTCTTTTGCTCGCCCGCGCGCACCATTTCTTCGTATTTGTGACCGTAGCCGACAAGGCCCGACGACTAGAGCGTGCCGTAGATGCGGTCGCCGGCGTCGCCCAGGCCGGGAACGATGTAGGCGGCCTCGTTGAGATGGTCATCGATGGCGCACGTATAAATATGTACGTCAGGATCCTTCTCGGTCAGCGACTTGAGGCCCTCGGGCGCGGCGACGATGCACAGCATGCGGATGTCCTTGACACCGCGTTCGCGCAGGTAGCTGATAGCCATCTCGGCCGAACCGCCCGTGGCGAGCATGGGGTCGACAACCAGGCAGATACGCTGGTCGATATCCTTGGGCATCTTGCAGTAATACTCATGCGGCTCGTGGGTGACCTCGTCGCGCTCCATGCCGATGTGGCCCACGCGGGCAGAGGGTACCAGGTCGAGGATGCCGTCGACCATGCCAAGACCCGCACGCAGGATGGGAACGATGGCGAGCTTCTTGCCGGCAAGCTGCTTAAACGTGGCGGTGGTGATGGGGGTCTCGACTTCGACGTCTTCCATAGGCAGGTCGCGCATGGCCTCGTAGCCGTCAAAGAGCGCAAGCTCGCGCACGAGCTGGCGGAACTGGTTGGTGCCGGTGTTTTTATCGCGCAGGATCGACAGCTTGTGCTGAACGAGCGGGTGATCGACAAGCGTCACACGGGACGCATCATAGGTGACGGTCATGGGTTGATTGCCCCTTTCGTTGCGGCCGCAAAACGGCCTTGCTGACAAGGCGCGCAGCAATGTCGCCACCGCACGCCATGCATTAGTTTAGCGGTTTGTTGTATCGAGCAGCCCATCGCGGCTCTACTGTGCAGTACTGAGCGAGCGCTTGACTGCATCACGCCAGCCCGTAAGGTTTTGCTCGCGGCGCGCGGCGGACATATGGGGAAGGAAGGTCCTAACGATCTGGGCATTTTGCTCCAGCTCTTCCAGATCTTCCCAATAGCCGACGGCAAGACCCGCCAAGTACGCGGCACCGATTGCCGTGGTCTCCACCGTCTCACATTGCAGCACGGGGATATCCAGCAGGTCGGCCTGGAATTGCATGATGAACTCGTTGCGCGAGGCACCGCCATCGACAGACAGGCGCTCGATCGAAAGCCCCACGTCCTGCTCCATGGCGCGCAGCACGTCGTAGCTCTGATATGCCATGGATTCGCAGGCGGCGCGTACGATGGTCGCACGGCTCGAGGCGCCGGTCAGACCGCACACGATACCGCGGGCATGCGGGTCCCACCAGGGAGCGCCCAAACCCGCAAAGGCGGGAACGAAGTAGCAGCCCTCGTTGTCGTTAATCGAAGCGGCAAGTTGTGCCGACTCGCTCACGCTCGAGATGATGCCCATGTTGTTGCGAAGCCAGTTCATGGTGGAGCCGGCAGCAAAGATGGAGCCCTCGAGTGCATAGCTGATCTTCCCGTTCGCAGCGATACCGATGGTGGAAACCAAGCCGTTCTTGGATTCGACGATCTCGTCGCCGGTGTTCATGGTCTGGCCGGGACGGAAACAGCAGTGGCCGAACAGCGACGCCTGCTGGTCGCCCGCCACGCCCATGATGGGCGGCATGTTGGTCATGATGTCGCTCGCGACGCGGCCGTAGTCGCCCGAGCTCCAGCGAACCTCGGGCATCATGGAACGTGGAACGTCAAAGAGCGCCAGCAGGTCGTCGTCCCAATCGAGCGTATGGATATTAAAGAGTGCCGTGCGGCTGGCATTGGTGTAGTCGGTAGCAAAGACCTGGCCGCCGGTGAGGTTGTAGATGAGCCAGGTGTCGATGGTGCCAAACATGAGGTCGCCCGCCGCCGCGCTCTCACGTGCGCCGTCGACGTTGTCGAGAATCCACTGCACCTTGGAGGCCGAGAAATACGGGTCGAGCGTGAGTCCCGTGCGGGAGCGCACCAGTTCTTCTGCGCCCTGCTCGACCAGCTCGTCGATCAGAGGTGCGGTGCGACGGCATTGCCACACGATGGCGTTATAGATGGGTTGGCCGCTTATGCGGTCCCACACCACCGTGGTCTCGCGCTGGTTGGAGATACCGATGGCGGCAATGCGGTCAGAATGGATGCCGCTCTTAAACTGGACCTCCATCATCACGCCGATCTGGCTGGCAAGCACCTCCGTGGGATCCTGCTCCACCCAGCCGGGGCACGGGAAGCTGGTTTTGACGCTACGGCGCGCCTGGGCGACGATGCAGCCGTACTCGTCGACGATGGTCGCGAGTACCGAGGTAGTGCCGCAGTCGAGCGCCATGATGTAGGAACCGCCAAAGCTAAACGAGGCGTCTTCCATGCCCAGGCTGCCTAGATTCAACGACATCGCTTACACCTTTCTATTGCATCGGGTCGGACAGGACCCGTTCGATCTCTGATGCGGGAAGCGCGCCTTGGCGCAGGATCTGGAGCTCGCCGTGCTGAAACGACACGATGGTTGAGGCGTCGCGACACGGGGTCTCACCGGCGTCGACGGCCACATCGACCCCCTCCAGGATGCGCTCCTCCACCGTGACAAAACTTGCCGGCGCGGGCGCGCCATGCGTGTTGGCGCTGGTGCAGGCAAGAGGGCTGCCGCAGGCGCGGATGAGCGCCTGCACCACGGGCGAGGCCGAAGCGCGAAGTGCCACCGTGTCGTCGGCGGCGCGCATAAAGGTCGGCACGCAGGGGGCCGCCTTAACCACGATAGTCAGGGCGCCCGGCCAGCATCGTCGGGCGAGCACGCGGGCCTCGTTAGGGATATCCACGCCATAGCGGTCGAGTGCCTCGGCATCATCGACCAGCCAGGCAACCGTTTGGGTGAGCTCGCGCTGCTTGAGGGTAAAGATACGACGATAGCCGGTGCCGAGTGCGGGGACCGCGGCGCCGTTGACGGTGGCCTGCGGATCGCGCGGCCACGGCAGAGGTTCACTTGTATCTTGTGGAACGGCATCCGAGAAGGCGTTGACCGCCACGGCGACACCGTAGACCGTCTCGGTTGGAATAAGCGCCAGGCCGCCGCGACCGAGTAGCTCGGCCGTGCGCTCGACTGCAAGCCGATGCGGCTCGCGCGCTCCCTCGTATACCCGATAGACCGTCTGCATGTGTATGCCAGCCCCTTACGCTCTGGTGAAAGTTTGTTTACTGAGGGGCATTCTCGCACGAAACGTTTAATCCATTTGTCCACAGCGCATGTTGGTTTGGTGAGCGGCTCTAGTAGTCGGTGAAAGTGAGGGGGTTATTGGACTGCGACGAACTTCTTTGGCCTGCCGGCGTGGCGTTCTTGGGCGGCGTAGCGCTCAATGCTGTCTATCGTTATCATCCGACGGC
>DXZV01000286.1 GCA_019419485.1 Collinsella sp. | reverse complement strand
CGCGCCTGTGCAAAAAAGAGGGCCGCCAAACAGCGACCCTCCAGCGAAAGTGCACGTTATTTAGGTCTGTCAAATACTTTGAAAAAAAATGATTTCGGTAAAATTTCATATAAGAATCGTCCGGAAGGAGCGATCGATGAATAGCAAACGGTTTGTCGTGAATGCACTGACCTCAGTAGCCCTTTTAGCAATCTTCGCTTACTCGAGCTGGTATGTGAACCAGCCGAGATTTGGCTACGCATTGTACGCAGTAACATCTGGCGATAAAGCGTATTACACCCTAAGCGCAATTGACGCCATCTTTTTCTATGTGGCTGGCCCCTTATCAATCGCTTTGATCGCGTTTATTGTTATTTACAACATCAAGAAACGCTAACAGGGCCTATTTGGAATCCGAATCGTCCATGGAGCCGTCGATGCCGGTTTTGGTGTCGTCGTCCGTATTGGAATCGTCATCCTTGGCGAAGGGGTTCTTGAAAAAGCCTGTCGCGTCGGGCTGCAGGCCTGAGAGCTTAATCCAGGGATTATCGAGCTCGGGCTTGGGCATTGCCTGGGCCTCGGGCGCGGTCTCGTTGCCGATAAGCTCGGACTCATAGATGAACGTATCGTCTCCGAGCGCGTCGTAGGCGGCGACCGGGTTACCCTCGGTATCGCGATACGGAGTGCCCTTAAACACGGCGCCGTCGTATGCCACGAGCTGACGGCCGGTCTCGTTCTCAAAGTAGTAGACGAAGATGCCCTTGAGGGCCGCGCACAGCGGAATGGCGATAACCATGCCGATGGGACCCATGAGTGCCGAACCGATAACGAGGGCCGTCAGGCTCATAACGGGATGCACCTGCACCGAGCTCTGCATGACCTTAGGCGAAATGACATTATCGGTGACATTTTGAGCCACCATGGTCACGACAAGCGTCCATAACGCCAGCATAGGGCTGAACATAAAGCCGAGCACCGTGGCGATCGCCGCACTCACCCAGGGACCGACAACCGGAACCAGGTGCATAATGCCGGTGAAGACGGCCATGAGTGCTGCATACGGATGGCCGATGATCGTAAAACCAATAAAGGCAAGAAAACCGCCACAGATCGATGTGATGACCATGCCACGCATGTAGCCGCCGACCGAACGCGAAAGGATGGCCACCATAAAGCGGTACGAGGTCTCCTTTTCCTGCCCGATGATGGTGCAGACCTCGTGGTGCATGCGGGGATAATCGCAGGCAAGCCAGTAGGCAAGCACCAGACCCAGGAAGATGACGAACAGCTGCGAGGCCGTGTTGGTAATGAGCGGAAACACACCGCGGCCGAGCTCAGCAGCGATTTGCGAGACGTACTTGGACGCTACGGTAACCAACGAAGAAAGATTGTCGTCCAGATACTCCTTGAGCGGCGTGTTGTTGAGCGTCTTAGCGTGCGAGAGCATCTCGTTGAGATCACCACCCGCAACACGAAGCTGCTCGGGCAGGCGGCTCAGGACTTCCATGATCTGACCAAAAAGAATCGGCGACAAGATGCAAACG
>DXZV01000285.1 GCA_019419485.1 Collinsella sp. | reverse complement strand
AGCACGGTAAACAGAATCGCCCATTTGTTCTTGCCATGGGTTTCGCCCTCAAGGGCAATGTGCTCGCGGCGCAGCTGCTCTGCGGTTTTCTCCATATCCATCCTTTCGAGTGGCGCAACGCAAAAACGGGGCCCCAATCGCCTACAAACAGTCGCGATTGGGGTCCCGCCTACGGAATCGGAACTATATGTCACCGGAGCCCCAAGAGGCTCCGTCGCTTCATACGAGAAGCTAGCCTAGCACTGCTCGAGCGCCTGCTCAAGGTCGGCAATCAGATCGGCCGTGTCCTCGAGGCCGCACGACAGGCGCACCATGTCGGCGGAGATGCCGCAGGCGATGAGCTCCTCATCGTTCATCTGACGGTGCGTGGCGTTAGCGGGATGCAGGCAGCAGGTGCGAGCATCGGCCACATGCGTGGCGATCTGGGCGAGTTTAAGGCTCTTCATAAAGGTCTCGGCCGCCGCGCGACCACCGTTAAAGCCAAAGCTCACGACGCCGCAGGTACCGTTGGGCATGTACTTCTGAGCCAGGTCATAGTACTTATCGCCCTCCAGGCCCGGATAGCTCACAAAGCGCACCTTGGGATGGCTCTGCAGGAACTTAGCAACGGCCAGGCCGTTCTCACAATGACGCGGCATACGCACATGCAGGCTCTCGAGCGAGCTATTCAGGAAAAACGCCGCCTGCGGGTTCTGCATGGGGCCGAGGTCGCGCATGAGCTGAGCGGTTGCCTTGGTAATGAAGGCACCCTCGCGACCGAACTTCACGGCATAGGTCACGCCGTGATAGCTCTCGTCGGGCGTGGTGAGACCCGGGAACTTGTCTGCATGGGCCATCCAGTCAAACTGGCCGTGGTCGACGATCACGCCACCCAGGTAGGCCGCATGCCCATCCATGTACTTGGTGGTAGAGTGCGTGACGATGTCGGCGCCCCACTCAAAGGGACGGCACATCACGGGCGTCGGGAAGGTGTTGTCGACCATCAGCGGCACGCCGTGGTCATGCGCGGCCTTGGCAAAGCGCTCAATATCGAGCACGGCAAGGGCGGGGTTGGCAATCGTCTCGCCAAAGACGAGCTTGGTATTGGGCTCAAAGGCTGCCTCCAGCTCCTCATCGGTGCAGTCGGGGGCGACAAACGTGCAAGTCACGCCCATGCGGCCCATGGTGTGGGCGAGCAGGTTATACGTACCGCCGTAGATAGCAGAGCTCGCGACCACGTGATCACCGGCACCGGCCACGTTAAAGATCGCGAGGAAGTTCGCGGCCATGCCCGAACTCGTGAGCATCGCAGCGGTGCCGCCCTCCATCTCGCAGATCTTGGCGGCGACCAGATCGCACGTGGGATTCTGCAGACGGCTGTAGAAGTAGCCCGACTCCTCCAGGTCAAACAGCTTGCCCATGTGCTCGGACGTGTCGTATTTCCACGTGGTGGACTGGTAGATGGGCACCTGGCGCGGCTCCGCATCGCCCGGATGATAGCCGCCCTGAACGCACGTGGTACCGATAGTCTGCTCGCACATATCCAACTCCCTTACTTGGGTTTTGTTTTATTCGGTTCACAATACCGCTACCC
>DXZV01000284.1:1336-1580 GCA_019419485.1 Collinsella sp. | reverse complement strand
GAAGCGAGTCGAGCGCACCGACGGGCTCCGCGATATCTTTGAGCCGAGCCGCGACGGCCTCGAAGAACATGGCCTTGTCGATGACGGATGCCCCGCTTGCGACCGAGGGCTTCGATGCCCAGGAGGCGGTCATCGCGTAGGGGGATAGGATCTGCGGCTGCGAGCCGTCGCGGGCGTACTTGCCCATGTCCTCAAGATACTCGCGGACTGCGGGCAATCCGGTCCCGCTGGCGAACTCGTAGTT
>DXZV01000284.1:0-1319 GCA_019419485.1 Collinsella sp. | reverse complement strand
AAGTCGCGCTTCTGTTTGTCGTAGCCGTAGGGGACGACGCGGAGCGTGCCGCCTTCCGTGCGGACGTAGGCGTTGACATCGTGTTTGAGGAACGGGTCGTCCTGCCATGGCTTGCCGATGAAGCGGCGGACGGCGACATCCATGTTGAGCCTTGCCTTGCGGCCGACCGGCAGCGTCTCGACGTGGAATCTGAGGGCGAACGCCCACGGGTCCTCCTTGTGCCAGTGGATATCGGAAATCAGCTCGTAGACGTTTCCGTTTCCGCGTGAGACTCTGCTGAAGTTCTCGACCATGCCGTTGGCGAGTTCGAGGGGGATGTCGGCGATGGCGTCGGCGACTTGCGCGGAGAATGCGGGGAAGGTGAGCCTGCCCGTGGGACGGCCGTCGCCGCTGAACAGGCAGATCTCTTCGCCACGCACGGCCTCTTCGAACGTCTCGGGGTGCAGCATCCCCATCACCTTGCGGTAGGCGGGGGATTGGGTATCGATGTCCTTGCGGGAGGAGATCCAGACCGCGATGACGTTGCATAGCTTCGCGAGATCAATGGGGGCGAGGGCGATAAGCCAGCTGTCGGTATGTACGTTGGGGCGTACGGGATTCAGCTCGACGGCCCGGTCGAGCCAGCAGCGCAGGTCGTCCTTGAGGACTTTGGTGTTGAGGTAGCCGCCCTCTTTCCTCGGGGGCATGAGCGTGAAGAGGGCGTCGCGCAGGCTGTCGGGCAAGCCGACGACGTGCACGGTCGTCTTGGTGTCGGGGACGGGTGCGAATGACATGAGGTGCAGCTTAGAGTCCGACATTTCCGATTCCTTTCCTGAATGACTCGTAGAACGGCCCGTAGAGGGCTTTGGCGACCTCCGGTTGGTCGCTATCGTGCATGAGGCGTTCCATGTAGGCGCCGAGCTCTTCCAGGGTCCTGAACGAGAGCTTCCCGTCGCCGCCGCGGAAGGCCGCATCGGCGAAATAGACATGCGGCGCGGGCCTCTCCTTATCGGCAAGCCTCGCCAGGCGCCCGAATATCTGGATGATCGTGACCATGAGCGTGGAGATCGCGTCGTCTACGAGGAATTGCCTGCCCATGGTCCTCCATGCGCCCATGGGAAGGTTCTCGTCCCGCTCCATGGTCTTCCATGTGCGCCAGGCGGAGGCCCTGACCTCGGTCGCGAACTCCCCGGGATTGGCCGGGTAGTCGCCGACCTCCCTTTCGATGAGGCCGTTGAGCTTGCGGTATCGCCCGCCGAGGTCGTGCGGTGTGCCCATCGGCCGCACCGAGAAGATGAGGCTCGTGAACACGGCATGGCCGCCGCGGTCGACGATATTGA
>DXZV01000283.1:717-1584 GCA_019419485.1 Collinsella sp. | reverse complement strand
GACGCCCATCAGGAACACGGCGTCGTAGCCCTCGTCGGCGACCTTGTCGGCGAGCTCAATCATCTTCTTGCCGGTCTCGTAGACGTTCTTGCCGTCCTCGACGTAGCCCTCCTGGCTAAAGTGCATGATCTCGATCTTCTCGGTTTCCTTCATGGCTTTTCCTTTCTGTCCTGCACGCAACTCTATACATCGCGTTTCTTTTCGATACCAATTATAGACATACACCTAATGTGTTTTTAATACCACTTATCAATCTGCTCCAATCCTCGGTGAACGGTCGAAATTCTCTGGTGAGTGGTATTAAATTAGAATTGAATGTATAGCTAACGCCTCTGGCGCCTCCCTTGTGTGACAAAGAACAGCGTTCCTACCAGCGCAATAATGGTCGATGCCCCAAACAGTACCGTCTGGACACCCAAAGCCTCCGCCAAAAACGGAGCCGCCAGCAGCGGCAGCACGCCGGCGCTCATCAGGCCAAAACGCACAAAGCCGGTAATGCGCCCCAGGTATTTGATGTCAGCGCGCTCCTGAATCAAGATCATCTGCAGCGGTTCCAGGAATCCCCAGGCCAGACCGTTAATCGCCTGACCGATAATCGCGACCCCCAGCATATCGGTGCCCACGTACACCATGGACCCAATGCCCACGGCCATGAGCGCGCCGAGCAGCAATCGCAGGTTGACATGGCGGGCAGAAAGCTTGGTCAGGATGAACGCGCCCACCGAGGAAGTGAGGCCCACGACCGAGGACAGCCAGCCCAGCCAGACGATATCCACGTTGAGCACATCGCGATAGAACAACGACTCCAGCGAATCGAACGCGCCAAACGCAAAGAAGCCCAGAAAGCCCGAGATAAAGATAAGGCGC
>DXZV01000283.1:0-707 GCA_019419485.1 Collinsella sp. | reverse complement strand
CCCAAGGAGAGCACGGCCGCCACACCCATCATGCCCGCCATGAGCAGATAGACCGATTGCGTGGCAAAACAGCTCACGATGGCACCACCGAGCAGCGGGCCAGCGGTATAGGCGATATTGCTGTAGAACACCATGAGACCGTTCACGCGGGTACGGCCCTCGGTGGTCGACTCCAGGTATCCCGGAAACGCATGCGTACAGGTGTTGATAAAGCCGCCCGCAAGCCCCAAGACGCACGCGGCAAACACAAGCCCGGGGACAGACAACGGCGCCAACCCCACGCCAAGCGATAGCACCGCCGTAATCACGCACGTCACAAACGACGTCCGGCGCGGTCCAAAGCGGTCGATGACCGAGCCCGACACCATATTGCCCGCCGACGTCATAAGATTGCGTACGAGCGTAATGGCAGCAACCAAAAAGGCCGTGCCAGCCAAATCATACGTCGCCGCGCCGATAAGCCCTAAAAAGTACACCGCGTTGTTGGCGCACCATTGCAGGGACTCAATAAGAATCAGCCTGACCTCTGCCGGCGTCAGGCGCATTGCTTCGCGATCCTTCGCGAACATACGAACTCCCTCTATACAAGTAAGGGGATGGAGGGCATAGGCCCGCTCCATCCCCTTACCAGGTTGCAATGACAGTCTATGCAGCCGGGCCCTTACGCCAGCACGCCGAAGAACGCGCCGACGATGCCCACGACCATG
>DXZV01000282.1:1307-1596 GCA_019419485.1 Collinsella sp. | reverse complement strand
TCGACATCCTCGCCCGCGGCAGCAGACTCGACGGACTCGCCGTTGCGCACGATGGCAACAACCTTGGTGCCCTCGATGACGTCGTTGTCATAGCCGTCGAACTCGGTCGCGGCGACCTTGTCCGAAAGCTCGACCCACACATCGTTAAAGCTGCCCCAAGCATCGCCCTTAGCGTTGGCGCGAGCGCGGGCTTTCTGATCCTCCATGCAGGCGGTAAAGCCGTCCATGTCGACATCGTGACCGGCAGCGCTGGCGATCTCGACGGTCAGGTCGATGGGAAAACCAAAGG
>DXZV01000282.1:651-1216 GCA_019419485.1 Collinsella sp. | reverse complement strand
CGACATCGCCCGGAAGCACGGCACCCTCGGCAAGCGCTGCCAGGGCCTCGTCCAGATAGACGCGGCCGTTGTCGAGCGTCGTGGAGAAGCGCTCCTCCTCGGAAGCGACGATACCCTTGACGAGCGCGACGTTCTTGAGAAGCTCGGGATAGGCCTCGCCCATCTGAGCGTTGACCTCGTCGATAAACTTGGTCAGGAAGGCGCCCTCGATACCCAGCAGGCGTCCGTGGAACACGGCACGGCGGAGCAGGCGGCGCAAAACGTACTCGCGGCCCTCGTTGCCGGGCAGGATGCCGTCAGAAATCATAAAGTCGACGGCACGGGAGTGGTCGGCGATGATGCGCAGAGAACGGCTAGCGCCAGAGTAATCGTCAGCGTCATAGGTCTTGCCGCTGATCTCCTCACCGAGCTTGATGAGGTGCTGCATCAGATCGCCGTCGTAGTTGGCAGTCTTGTGCTGCATGATGGCGGCCATGCGCTCCAAGCCCATGCCCGTATCGAGGTTACGGTGCGGCAGCTCCGGCATGGAGCCGTCCTCCTGACGGTCGTACTGGGTAAACACGAG
>DXZV01000282.1:0-641 GCA_019419485.1 Collinsella sp. | reverse complement strand
TCCAGGAAGCGGTCGCAGTCGCAGCCGGGCTTGCAGTCGGGGCTCCCGCAGCCGACCTCCTCGCCCATATCAAAGTAGATCTCGGAGCACGGACCGCAGGGGCCGGTGGGGCCAGCGGCCCAGAAGTTGTCGTCCTCGCCCAGGCGGGAGATGTGATCCTCGGCAACGCCCAGAGAGCGCCACACATCGTGTGTCTCGTCGTCCTCGGTAAAGACGGTGAAGTACAGGCGGTCGAGCGGCAGCTTGAACTCCTTGGTGATGAGCTCAAAGGCCCAAGCGCAGGCCTGCTGCTTAGAGACGCCGCCAAAGGAGAAGTCGCCGAGCATCTCAAAGAAGGACAGGTGACGGCCGTCCTCGCCGATGCAGTCGATGTCGTTGGTGCGGACGCACTTCTGGCAGGAGATCGCGCCGATCTCCTTCATGGTCTTCTTGCCCTGGTAGTACTCCTTAAACTGGTTCATGCCGGCGTTGGCAAGCAGCAGCGAGGGATCGTCGGGAACAAGAGACGAAGAAGGATAAAGCTTAAGACCGCGCTCCTCAAAGAAGTTGAGGAACTTGGAGCGGATCTCGGCCGTAGTCATTGACGGGTAGTCAGCACTCATAGAGGGAATCTCCTCGGTTTCACATCGAAACAGTTCAAA
>DXZV01000281.1 GCA_019419485.1 Collinsella sp. | reverse complement strand
AGTTTGTGGATGATGCGTCCCTCAACCAGATCGAGGCGGCCATCGAGGCCGAGCTCGACGCCAAGGCCAAGGAGCTGGGCGTGACCTTCGATTACACGCTCTACAATGGTCAGGGCGACGCCACGACCCTCAACCAGATCGGCGCAGAGCTTGTCGGCAAGGGCGTGGATCTGATCGTACCGATCGCGACCCCGGCCGTGAAGATCATGCAGTCCGCCACCGAGGACACCGAGATCCCCATCGTGTTCTCCGCCGTGTCTGACCCCGTCGGCAGCGGCATCGTCGATGCGCTCGACGCGCCCGGCGGCCGCATCACCGGCACGAGCGACGCGCTCAACACCAAGGGTCTGCTCGATCTGATGCTCGCCCAGAATCCGGACGTCAAGACCGTCGGCCTGCTCTACTCCAAGAGCGAGGACTCGTCCAAGCAGCCGATCGCGGACGCGAAGGCCTACCTTGAGAGCAAGGGCATCCGCTGCGTAGAGAAGACCGGCACGACCACCGACGAGATCACCTCCGCCGTTGACGCGCTCATCGCCGAAAAGGTCGACGCCGTCTTTACTCCGACCGACAACACCGTCATGACCGCAGAGCTTGCCATCTACGAGAAGTTCCTCAACGCCAAGATCCCGCAGTACTGCGGCGCTGACTCCTTCGCGCTCAACGGCGCATTCGTCGGCTACGGTGTGGATTACACCGCGCTCGGCAAGATGACGGCCGACATGGTCGTGCAGGTGCTGGTCGACGGCAAGAGCCCCGCCACGCTGCCGGTCGCGACCTTCGACAACGGCATCGCCATGATCAATACGGACAGCTGCACCGCCCTCGGCTACGATCTCGCGGCTGTCAAGCAGGCGTTTGACGGCAAGTGCAGCGCCGTGCTCGAGACGACCACGCAGCAGAATTTTGACTGATATCTGACATCCCAAAGGAGGGGCGTTTATGCTGACAGTGTTGAAGACCGCGCTTGAGGTCGGCCTGATTTACGGCCTCGTCGCGCTGGCGCTGTTCATCAGCTTTTCGATCCTGAACATTGCAGACCTCTCGACCGACGGCTGCTTTACGCTCGGCTGTGCCGTGGGCGCGATGCTCACCATCGCGGGGCATCCGCTTCTGGCGCTGCCTGCGGCCATGGCCGCGGGTATGCTCTCGGGCTTCATCACCGCCTTTTTGCAGACGCGCCTCGGCGTGGAGAGCATCCTCGCCGGCATCATCTCGAACACCGGCCTGTATACGATCAACCTCGCGGTCATGGGCTTTTCGTCCAACGTGTCCATCACGGGGCGCGATACGGTCTTTTCGCTGTTCAAGGCACTCACCGGCGGCAGCCAGTGGAGCACGCTGGTGCTGCTCGCGCTGCTGCTGGGCGTGATCGCGGTCGTGCTCATCCGGTTCTTCGGCACGTCGCTCGGGCTTTCCATCCGCGCGACGGGCGACAGTCTCGACATGGTCAGCGCCTCCTCCATCAACCCCAAGGTCACCATCACGATCGGCCTGTGCCTCGCCAACGCCCTCACGGCGCTCTCCGGCTGCCTGATCGGTGAGTACAACAAGTTCTGCGACATCAACCTCGGCACCGGCATGGTCACGATCGCGCTGGCAA
>DXZV01000280.1 GCA_019419485.1 Collinsella sp. | reverse complement strand
ACACGCATAAAAAGCCTCCCATTTCTCATGTCCAAGAAATGGGAGGCAGTTCACACAGCCGAGAAGGGTCTTGTTGTCATCGTTATCTTTGAGTGTGGGCGCCTCGCGCTACAGCCCGCGAATGCGTACGGCCTCGGGCGGAAACTCCTGCTCGCCGGCATCGGTCTTGATGGTCGCACGACCCCAGATGTCCAGGCCCGCAAATACACCAACAGCAAGCGGCAAGCCGCTGGGCGACACCGCCGCAACTTGGCGACCCAGCAGCGGCACCATGTCGAAGTACTCGCCCAACACGGGGGCCAGCGGACCTGCGGCGCCCTGCGGCGTATTGGCAACAGCCGCCCAGGCGTCCACACGGGTCAGCACGGCGGCAGACAACTCCTCGACCAGCGCTTCGTCGGCCGCATCCACACCGAGCTCGCTCAATGCCGAACGCTCAATATCCACCGTCACGGCACCGAACATGCCCGCAGCACCGGCGCCGCCGTTGACGGTGACGCGCGCGAACGACGTCTCAAACACAGGCGCACCGCACACGATGTCACTCGGCCACTGGATGCCCACCTTGCCGGCAAGCCCCAGGCCCGGCGTTGCGGCCGTGCCCGCGAGCGCGTCCATCATGCCCATTGCGGCCACAAACGGCAGACCGTGGAAGGCGTGCATGTTCACATCGGGGCGCACGACCAGCGAAAACGTCAACGACGCCTCGCCCGCGCTCCACGCGCACCGGCCCGCGGACGCACCCTCGCGGCCCGCGTCACGCGCCGCGTCGAGCTCGGTACCGGCGGCAACAGCATTCATCTCAATCATCTACATACGCCCCAATTCGCCCACGATATGGCCCACGCGATCCTCGGGCTCCTTGACCTCGACGCCGTTGTAGCGGAAGAACCGCGCCGGGTCGTGCATCAGGTCCTCGAGCGGCACCAGCACAAAGTCGCGCTCGCCGATCAGCGGATGCGGCAGGCGCAGCTTCTTGCCGCCGTGAGTCTCGCCATCCATCCACAGCAGGTCCAAGTCGATGGTGCGCGGGCCGTTGACCTTGGCCTTCTTAGAACGGTCGCGACCCAGCTCGAGCTCGATCTTCTGCAGCTCGTCGAGCAGCACCAGCGGCGCCAGCTCGGTCTTGATCTCGATGACGGCGTTGGCAAACGCGTCCTGGCGCGTCTCGTAAGCCGGCTCGCTCTCGTAGATGCGCGAGCAGTTGGACACGCAGGTGAGCGGGATCTCGGCAATCATGTCGCGCGCAGCGCGGATGTTGTCGCAGCGATGCCCCAGGTTGGAGCCCACGGCCACAAACGCGCGACGCGGCTGCGGCTTGGCGACAGCCCAGTAACCGTTCAAGAACTGCGCAAAGCCGGTGACATCGTGCACGCGCACGATGTTAGCACCGGCCTGGATGGCGCCCAGGCACACGCCAAACGTGGCGGCATCGCGCGCGGCGGCCTCGGTCACGCCCGAGACGGCGCCCACAAAACGCTTGCGCGACACGGCGCACATGAGCGGATAGCCCAGCGACGCCATCTTGGCGGTCTCGCGCTGGATGACGATACCCTCGTTGGCCGTCTTGCCAAAGCCCGGGCCGGGATCGATGCAGATGCGGTCGCGCGACACGCC
>DXZV01000028.1 GCA_019419485.1 Collinsella sp. | reverse complement strand
CCATGCACGAGACCATTGCGTTGAAGTACCTCCCGAAGGAGGCGCCGTCGCCCTCGAATAGTATCCCGCCGACCGCGCCCGCGGCCGCTGCACCGACCGTTCCGCCGACCATGCCGCCCGCGAGGCCGACGACGGTTCCCACACCGGGCGACACCACCGTGCCGGTCGCGGCTCCGATCTTCGCCGCCGCGACTCCTGCCGCAGCAGCGCCGGCGATTCCCCCGGCGACCGAGGTGGCGAGGCTCGCGATGTTCAGGGCGTACTGCGCGCCGCTGGCCTTACCCTGAAAGAGCTTGTAGGTCTCGGGGACCGAGAACACAGCGAGCGTCACCGCCGCCGAGACGGCGTTGCCCCTTAGCATTTTCGCAAGCTGCTTGGAGGCGGCCGCTCCGCTGATGGCGGTCTTGCCCGTGAGGGCGCGCAGGCCGTTGACGATCGTTGCGGACGCCTTGAATCCGAGCTTGCCGACCACCGTCTGGCTGGGCGCAATCAGAGCGTTGGAAAGCCCCGTTCTGGAGAGCTGCGAGACGACCATATGCTGAGCAAAGGACAGGCCGAACACCTGCACGCCGGCGGCGATGCCTGCCTGGATGGCGCCATTGATGTCTTTGGTCTCCCTGTACGCCATGAACGACGTCGCGAGAAACGACAGGCCGAACGCGCAGGAGCACGTGACCGCACCGGTGGCGGCGTCGTAGGCGACTGACTCAACCGTTCCTGGCTTGGTGAGGTTTACCGCCTGGTCGTAGGTGAGCTTGCCTTTGCGGACGATCTTCTCGGCGTCCTTGGGGTCGCTGACGCCAGGGACCTTGCCTTGGCTAATCTTCTTCTCAAAACCGCGGAGAACCTGCTGGTACTGGTCCTTTGGGACCTCAAGCTGCATCGGCGTGCCATCGTTCGCGACGTAGCGATACTGATGGCTGCTCGGGTCAAAGCATGCCTCGAGGGAGCCGCGCGCCGTCTTGTAGTACTTGGTCTGGACCAGGATGCCGTCGACCCTTCGGTCGGCACCGTTCTTCGCGTTATCCCTCCCCAGGATCTCGGCCTGGTGGCCCTGGAGCCTGTCGATGATGTTGTTCGCCTCTTCGGCGAGCTCGCCGTGGCCTGCCGGGTTGTTAACCGCCGCGCGCTGCTCGACGAAAACCTCCCCATTGCTGTTGATGGCCGCTGCCGCTGCGACCGTCGCAGCTTTGGGCACCGCATCGTCCGCCCCAGCAAGCAAGCCATCGGTTGTGAAGGCGGCGTGACTCTTCTCGAGGCTGTCGAGCGCCTGGCAGCGGGAAATGAACTGTCCCCGGCACGCCTCATCGACGGTGAGCGCAAGGTTGCTTTCACCGTCGGAGGCGAAGGAGGCGGGCTCGAAGTATGCCCACTCGAAGTAGAAGAGGCTAGACTGGCTCTTTTGCTTCCCTGGGACCGCGAACGCGTCAGCGTCGGTTTTGATGTAAACGCCCTCTTCGGTCATGGCGATGCCGCTGGGCCTGAGGTCGAACTCGGCGTCGGCCCAGACAACGGTCTGTTCCCTTGGTATCGGAAATGTTGACTTCACCTTAGCGGCATTGGCTTCCGTCAACGGAAGCGGAGACTCCTGGAACGAATCGAGTAACTCCTGTGCACGGGTGTCCTCAATCGTCCCCAAAGCTTCCCATACCTTGTGCGCGTACTCGGCCTTCTCTGCATCGAGTCTTTCCGCCGCCTTTTCGTCGAGGATGGCCTTCGCGCCACTCGCTGCCCCTGCGACCGCCGCGCCTGCTTTCGTCACTGCCTCGGAGGCCCCTTCGGCAAACCTGCTCGCTGCTTCGCCCGCCGTCGTCGTTGCATCCGCAATCGCGGCGCCTGCCGCCACCGCCGTCTCAGATGCTCCCTCAGCAATCCTGGACGCCGCCTCGCTGGCGGTCTCAGAGGCCTTTTGGATCCCTTTCAGCGGGTTGAAACCTCTGTCGAATATGCCCATGGACGGACCTTTCTCGTGGGCGAATAGATAGTTCGAATCGCGTTATTTCTCATGCGGGCGTTATTATACCCCGTGCTTTATGCCCTGGATTCAGCTGCCAATACCGGCGCAGGAAACTCGAGCAAGACCTTGATTCTCATTTTCATTGCAACAGCCTCAGGACTCAGCGCAACGCGTTGCGCTGAGTCCTGAGGCGCGAATCCGGGTAGGCAACCCCAGAGGGGCCGGAATCCCCCGGCCCGCGATGGAGGGAGGCCGGCATGTCCAGACCCAAGCCGTCCGGAAGGTCGTACGGGAGGCTCACGAGGCACGAGAGGAACACGGTCGAGAGGATGCTCGACCGCAACCGCAGCGCCCGCGAGATCGCCGCGGAGCTCGGCAGGTCGCCGTCGACCGTGACCAGGGAGGTGGCGGCGCACCGCTACGTCACCGCGCCGCGCTCGCGCTACGGCGAGCCCGCGCCCGCGGACCTGTCGGGGGCCTGCCCCAGGCTCTCCGCGTGGCCGAGGTGCTGCAACGGCTGCTCGCACAGGAGGGGCTACGGCTGCTCGAGGAGGCCCAGGGTGTTCTACAGCGCCAGGAGGGCGCAGGAGGCGGCCGACGCCGAGCTCTCGGCGAGCAGGTCCGGGATCGACGAGACCGAGGAGGGCGCCGCCGCCAAGCTAGCGGCCATCAGGGACGGGCTCGCGCGCGGGCTCTCCCCGCAGCAGATAGCGGCGGCGACCCCCGGGCCCAGCGCCTCCACCGTCTACAGGTGGGTGGACGCCGGCTACGACGGCATGACGAACATGGAGCTCAGGCGCAAGGTCGGCTACAGGCCGAGGTCGCGCCGGGCCCCGAAGAGGGCGACGTCCCACTCGGCGCGCAGGTCGCACGCGTCGTTCCTCGCGCTCGGCGAGGACGCCTGCGCCGCGGCCTGGGAGATGGACACCGTCGAGGGCCCCAGGGGCGACTCCGCCAGGCTCCTCACGCTCCTGCACCGCCCGAGCCGCTTCCAGCTGGCCCTGTGTTGCCGGACGGCACGTGCGCCTCGGTCCTGGCGGCGCTCTCCTCCCTGCGCGGGGTCCTCGGCGAGGACGGCGCGAGGCGCGCCTTCGGCGCCGTGCTCACCGACAACGGGAGCGAGTTCGCCGACGAGGGCGCCATCGCGGCGCTGTTCGGCGAGCGGGACGGCGAGACCAGGCTCTTCTACTGCGACCCCCGGCAGAGCCAGCAGAAGGGCGCGTGCGAGAAGAACCACGTGGAGATCAGGAAGCTGCTGCCCAAGGGCGCAGGGGCCAGGTTCGACCGGCTGACGGCGGCGGACTGCGCGCTGCTCATGTCGCAGGTGAACTCCGAGCCGAGGGGGGCGCTCGGGTTCCTGACGCCGGCGCGCGTGCTGCGGGCGGCCCTCGGGGAGGACGCCTCCGCCCTCATGGACGCGTTCGGGATAGAGGAGCTGGCGCCCGGCGAGCTCGACCTCACGCCCGGCTGCATCGACAGGGCCAGGGCCGCGAGGGGCGAGGGGCCGCTGGCGGGATAGGCGGCGGGCCGGGACATGGGCCGGAGGGCCCGTTGCGCTGAGTCCGGAACGGCTGCGCGGCGGGCTGGCGGAGCATGCGGCGGCGGCATGGGGGCACCGGCCTCCACAGCCTCTCCACCTGCGGAAACGAGGCGACGACCAGGTGCCGGGGGCTATTTCCGCGTTGCGCTAGCTGCGGAAACGCGGGGCCCGTTCAGGCTGTTGCGTTGAGATTGAAAATCAACCAACTCGAGCAAGATTGTCAAGCTCAACAACGACACATATATTCTCCTTTGATGGTCCTGGGATGACCGCTGATTTGAGTAGTCTTTGCGATAACGAGGGTCGGATGACGTCTGGGGAATCCCTCGAAAATCATCCTACACTGACAAATGCGAAGTTATAGCGAGTTCGTCCAAGGAATCCGTGCATGCCGATCACCCCGTTTCAAACCACCCGCTGCGAATCCCTACGGAAACTCAGGAATGATTAAAGGGGCGACCTGCGATTTCGCGAATCAATTGAGTCGTTTCCGAAATCGCGAATCAAGGGGCTGATTCGCCCAAATTGCGCACGAATCAGCCCTTAGGCGGTATGGTGCGTCATGGACAGGCAGCACCCGTATCGGATTAGTCGCTGAGTGGAAATAACAAATTCTTTAATTATGGGGATATAAATTTGATTTCCTATAGGATAAACCCCCATAACTATATGAATTGATCTGCTGACTCCAATGAAGATTGGAGGGTAACGGCCAGGGGTGACGGCCCAGCGAGTGTTATTTTGCGAGCTATGCGCATTGAAGGCGACCTTTCGTGGTATAAACTACTTGCCGGAAGCCGCGGCTTTCAGAGTACGGCTTACGTGTACGTTTAACCTCCGTGGGTGACGGGGTGCCGCAAGGCGTAGAGTATCGCCCACCTGTAGGGGCCTGCAGCGATGAGGGCCCCGCTTCGCCGTCGACATCGATTGCATCGTGGGACTGCTGGAAGACGAGAAATAGGGCGCCTCGCTGCTCATCCCGAGCCATGCGGAGCCGCTCCACATTTTTGAACGCCGCGTGCGCGGCTCAAATACTTGAGAAACAGACTGTGAAGTGCGGCGAAGCGCCTGTGCCCATGCATGGTCGTCGCCATTCGGTGCCTATCAACGTGGGGCTGTAACGCGCCCACCCATCGAGCCCAAGAGCACCACCGAATACCCTTTCTGCATTCCTAACCAAAGGACCTCGTGCCGAAGCCCCTTGAGCATAGGACGTTATTATCGAGCGTGAGCGTTTTCGTAGGCCTCCTTGATTTCTTCCGGCAAGCCGTCGGGGATCAGCGCCTTCAGCTCGGCCTCGTTGTTGTCCTGATTCAGCTGCTCGTAGTACCAGCATTTGAACTTCAGCATGTCCAGCGCGCGGTTCATGTTCGCGATCTCCGATTCCATGTGGGCCTTCCGCTCCTCAAACATGGCCTTGCGCTGGGGGTATGTTGATGGGCCTTCCGCGCACCATTCCATGAACAGCCGGATGTCCTTGATTTCCATCCCCGCTTTCTTGAGGCATTCGATGACCCGAAGCGCCTCGAGTTCCGTATCGCCGAATTGGCGAATGCCGGACGTTCGCTCCAATCCCGGGAATAATCTCTGCTTGTCGTAATATCGCAGCGTTGAGGCTGGCAAACCGAACATCTCCGACACCTGTCCGATGGTGTACATGGCTCCTCCGCATATAGCTCGAATTCATTCCTTGACCTAAAGTCAGGTTTAGGTATTACCTTCATTCTCGTCAATAAAACAGGGAGTGCAAGGGGTTCCGTAATGCGGAAACGGTTTTGTGCCTAATACCATCGACAGGAGGAAATCGATCATGGCAAATAAACAGACGGCAGGCAGAGATGCCCTGGGGGGAGTTCGCCCCCAAATTCGCACAGCTCAACGACGACGTGCTGTTCGGCAAGGTGTGGAGCCGGGAGGGCGAGCTTTCCTTGCGTGACCGCAGCATAGTGACGGTGGTTGCCCTAATGGCGCAGGGCCTGACGGACTCCTCGTTCCAATATCATCTGATGTCCGCAAAGAACAACGGTGTGACCAGGGCGGAGATTGCGGAGATCCTTACGCATGCGGCGTTTTACGCGGGCTGGCCCAAGGCGTGGGCGGCCTTCCGCATGGCGAAGGAGGTCTGGGCGGACGACGATCCCGCCGACGCAAAGGCCTGGCACCAAAACGAGATGGCGTTTCCCATCGGTGCCCCAAACGACGCATTCGCTAAGTACTTTATCGGTCAAAGTTACCTCGCGTCCCTTTCCACCGAGCAAGTCGGTGTTTACAACGTGACGTTCGAGCCCGGCTGCCGCAACAGCTGGCACGTCCACCACGCCAAAAGCGGCGGCGGCCAGATCCTCGTCTGTGTGGCTGGGCGAGGGTTTTACCAGGAATGGGGAAAGCCAGCACAGGAACTGCACCCGGGCGATGTGGTCAACATCGCCCCGGGGGTGAAGCATTGGCACGGAGCCGCGCCCGACGGCTGGTTCTCTCATCTCGCGTTGGAGGTTCTGGGCGAGGAAGCCTCCAACGAGTGGTTGGAGCCTGTGAACGACGAGGAATATCTCAAAGCGACTAACAAGGAGGCTTAAATACCTTCGCCGTCCGCGCCGCCGAGAGCAGGGCGCCCAAATCGGCCTGAATCGCCTCCGCCTTGCTTCCAAGCTGCAGCGGAGCCGAGTCGCCCGAGATATTTACGCTCAACAGGTGCGCATCCGGCAGCTTCGCGGTCATGCTCCAGAACGGGAGCGTGATGATGCCGGGGGTCATCTCGCCCACGCCGAGCTCCAACAACAGCACGCGGCGATCGCTGTGCTCGCACACAAAGCGCTCGTATCGTCCGAGGCTCTCGCGCCAGGCCGCACCCTGCAGAAACGTGTCATCGCGCACCCGCGGCACAAGCTGCCAGCCGCAATGCGGGCATCGGGGGATATCCTCGCTGAGGACCTCGAACCTCGCCATGCCCGCGAGCATGCGTTCGACGTAGGGGCTCGCGTCGAAGATCTCGTCGCAGCACGGCTGCTTACATTGAAGGTACGCAAAGCTTCCCTGATAGCTGCAGATTCTCTCGGCGGGAAACGTCTTCTCGACTTGGGTGTCCACATTGGTGCTCAGGATGAAGTAGTCCTTATGGCCGATGAGGGACCGCAGGTCGAGATAGGGCTGCGAGGCCGGCTCGCGCAGCATGAAGTCGATGTATCGCGCGTAGTATGCCCATTGCTGCTCGAGGCTGGGGTAGAGGTAGTAGAAGCCGTCGAAAAGGCTCTTGAAGCCAAAGGCCTGCTGCCAGTCCTCCATTCCGGCGCGCGTCATGCCTGCGCGGTTGTAATGGTTGAACCCGGCGGCGCTCGACATGCCCGAGCCGATGCCGACGATGATGGCGTCGGCATCGTCGATAAGACTTCGAAGCCTCATCACTTCTCTTTCTAGGGACGGCATCGGGCGATCTCCTCGAAAGCCGGGGCCATATCGCCGTCAACGAGAATCGTCTCGCACGAGGCGTCGGGTGCCATGGCCTGGCTGTAATTGAACACGATGTAGGTGACGTGCTCGCAGGCGCTCGCGACCTGGGCGAGCATGCGCTTTATGATGCCGTTGCGCAGCCCCACGCCAAGTTCGAGGATGGCGACCCTGCCGTTGCGATGGGTGCGCGCGAGGCACTCGAGCTCCTCGAGCTGGGCTGTGGCGAGGGCGTCTGGATGGGCGAGACGCTGCTCGTCAATCGACGTGCGCGTGCTCCCCTCCGTCTCGAGTACGCGGTTCTCGTTGAACCCTGCACGTGCGAAGTGCCCGTCAATATTGCACGTGATCACGAAGGTGTCGGCGTGCTCCGTAAGATGCCGCAGCCCGTTCATGAGCGGGCTGAGCTCATACTCGACATACTCCTTTTGATGGAACCGCTCGACCCATCGGCGTCGCACGTTTGCATCCGGAGAGGCGAGCCCCTGCAGTATGCAGCCGATACCGTCGGCCTGGGCGAGGTCTCCGTACGCCTCCCGGAAATGGGCGTCGGCGCGGAAGAGGTTGAGCCCCTCCGCCATGTCGAGTCCGTTGATGGCGCCGATGATGACAAGATCCGCCTCGGAAAGCGTCGTGCCTATGCGAACTGCTTTCGCCGTCTCCATGCGCTACCTCCCCAGCGTCTTGCGCACGTCGGCGAGCACGTCGGCGATATCGGCGCGAACGGCGAGCCCCCGATCCTCGATCATACGGGGGAGGAACTGCGTCTTGTTGTTTACGGCGATGTAGCTCGCCTGCGGCAATTGCGCCGTGAGAGCCCAGAACGGCTCCTGGATAAACGCAGGCGTCATGCGGCCCACGCCCAGCTCAAGGAACAGAATCTTCTGCCGCGCGTGCGCATCGATCCAGTCGGACACCTTGCGGTACTGCTCCTCGTAGAGCTCGCCCTGCAGGAAGTTGCCGTAGCCGCGAACCCAGGGGAACGCCTCGCCCCCGCAGTGCGGGCAGCGTGGCACGAGCTCTGTCGGAACCTCTAGGCCGTCTCCCATGGCCTCGATCATGCGGGAGACGGGCTCGGTCGCATCCCATACGTCATCGGTGCAGCAGCGGGAACATTGGAAAAAGCGGTGGTCGCCTTGGATCTCTGCCACCTTCTCCCAGGGGTAGAGCTTCACGAACTGCGTGTCCTGGTTGGTGGTGAGTACGAAGAAATCCTTCTCGGCGAGAATGGCGTCGAGGTCCTTGTAGGGCTTGCGCAGCGGGGCGTTGAGCGTGGTGTCGAGGAAGGTGGCGAGGTATCCCCAGCGCGCCTCGGCGGTGGGCCAGCGGTAGAACGACCCCTCAAAAGCGCCCCTGAAACCGTAGCGCTCGGCGAATTTGCCGAAATGCCTGCGATAGGTTGCGTTGTCCTCGTAGTAGAAGTCGCCGCCGCCCGCCGCGGAGAGCCCGGAGGCCCCGCCCACCAGCACGCAATCGGCTTCCTCGATCATGCGGGCGAAGTCCACGATTTGCTGGTCATAGGGCTCGGGCTCGCGGTCACTCAGCTCATAGGGCGTGCCGCTGCTGCGGTAGGCGGCCTGAAGGGAAAACGATCGGTTGGTGAGCTCGACAACGAGCTGCTCGTATAGAGTCACTGGATACCTTCTTTCAGCTATTATGAACAGGTGTTGATAAAAAGTATCCATATTGATTTGTGCGAGAGCAATGAACAGCTTCAGGCTGCTGTCGATAAACGAACGTTTGCTGGGCATTGTCGAGCGTTGCAATTGGAGGGGCAATGGAAACGGGGAAGATGGACCGTCGCCGACGCTATACGCTCTCGGTCATACGGGAGGCGTTCTTTGCGCTGCTGGCCGAGGTTGGCTTCGCGAAGATGACGGTAGCGGATATCTGCCGCCGCGCCGATATCAACCGCGGCACGTTCTATCTGCACTACGAGGACAAGTTCGCGCTGCTCGACGAACTTATCGACGAGGCCCTGGCGGCGGTGCCGCCGCTTGAGGGAACGGAGGCGGGCGCCCTCTGCCAGCGCCCGCCGGCAAATGATGACTATTATCTGCTCTACTCGGATGACGACGCGTACGCCCGGGTGGCACAGCGCGTCGTCGAGCGCGGCGCCGAGCAGATGGTTCCCTCGATCATGGAGGAGACTGGGCTTTCGCGCGAGGACGCCTATCTGCTCTTCGTCCACAACGTCCAGGGAAATCTCGCGGTCAACCGCCTACTTGGTTGGAGGCGGGGACCCGAGTTCGCTCACGCCCAGGAGCTGCTCAGTGCCTATTCCGAAGGAGGCATGCGAGCGGTATCGGCCCCTTGCAGATTAATCGCGAATTAGAACATGATGGCGTCGTCGGCCGTGAAGGCATCGAGGGATCCCTGCTTGACCTGAATGCAGACGTATGTGATCCCCGAGTCGGACGCGGCGCGGAACTGACGATGCGCAGCGGGGGAAATGCGCAGCCAGTCGCCGGCCGCAAGCTCGATATCCTCACCGTCGATCGTGACCGAGCCTGCGCCCTCGAGCACGCCATAGATCTCCTCGTTTTCCTTGTGTGCATGGACGAACGGAACGCCAGCGCCGGCGGGAAGACTGTTGATACTCACCTCTGCCCCGGTAAGCCCGAGCACCTCGTGCAGCTCAACGCGGCTCTCATTGCCGATGTGGGTCTTTGCATAATTAGCCATAATGGTTCCTCTCTTGGGGTTGATTTACCTTGCAGGCATCTCCTGCGTGAGATATATTCAACGCGAAAGCGCATGCAAATACGAGTACGCACATATTTGTAACTGCGTGCCTTTTTGTGAAACCGGTATGGTCAAGGAGGTTGGGTCTCCCATGATGGCGAAAGAGGAGCTTCCGGAGTGTCCGGTCGCAACGGCAGTAGCGCTCATTGGCGGCAAGTGGAAACTGCTCATTATTCGTAACTTACGCGTACGCCCTTGGCGTTTCAACGAGTTGCGCCGCAACCTGGAGGGGATTTCTCAGAAGGTGCTTACCGACAGCCTGCGGCAGATGGAGGATGATGGGCTGGTCTTTCGCCATGACTATGGCGAGAATCCTCCCCGCGTTGAGTATGGCCTTACCGAGCTCGGCCGCCAGATGATGCCCATCATGGACTCGCTGGCAGACTTCGGCGCTTATTACAAGACGATTGTTTCGTAGCGGACACATCGCTTGGGGGGCGGAGAACCGCTACGAGGGTGCTAACGAAAACCTGTCCCGAATCATCGTGCGCCTGCGGCATGAAGGAGGGAGATTTCTATGAATATCGTTGTATTGAGCGGCAGCCCGCGTAAGGGCGCTAATACCGATACCATGGTCGAGGCGTTTGCCGAGACCGCGCGTGAGGGCGGCCATACGGTCGAGGTCATCCGCGTTGCCAGCAAGAAGATCGCCGGCTGCTTGGGATGCCAGTACTGCTTCGCCCATGAGGGCGTCTGCGTGCAGAAGGATGACATGGCCAACGTGATTGAGTCGCTGAAAGACACCGACATGGTTGTCTTCGCTTCGCCTATCTACTGGTTTGATATCACTGCGCAGGAAAAGACCGCCATCGACCGCCTGTACGCCTTCGGTGCCACGGGATTCCCGTTCACCAAGACGGCCCTTTTACTCGATAGCCACAGCGAGGGTGTCTATGATGCGGCGATCGCTATGTACAAGTCAACCTGCGCGTACTGCAAGTGGGAGGACCAGGGCATTGTCACCATCAGCGGTATGACCGAGCGCGACAGCATGGCATCCTCGCCCAAGTTGAAAGAGGTGCGAGAGCTCGCTCGCAAGCTTGCCTAAGGACAAGAAGAACGCATGGCAATCAGCGTTGGTGGAAATGCTTGCTGTCCTTACCGAGAGATAGGGGCGAATTCCCTCAAGTGCCGTATAGAACAATTTTTAAACGCAGAAAAATAACTGAAAACAAATTAATCCGCGTTAAAATATTGTCAAATAGAAGTTCATGAGGGAAGGTTACGTATGCGTCGCAAGGCAGACGAGCTCCTTAGGGAATGGCGAGACAGAGCTGATAGAAAACCTTTGCTGGTCAAAGGCGTGCGCCAGTGTGGCAAGACCTATTTGCTCAGAACGTACGCCCAGGATCTTTTCGAATCGGTTGTATACGTTAATCTTGAGAACGACCGGTCGGCGCGAGCGGATTTTTCGGGCGGTCTTGACCCTCATTCGATCGTACGTGCGATCGAGGCTCGTACGGGACAGCGTATCGTGCCTGGCAAAACCTTACTGTTCATTGACGAGATCCAGGCATGCGAGGAAGCGCTCACTTCCCTTAAATACTTTTGCGAAGATGCTCCCGAGTATTACGTTGCGGCTGCCGGGTCGCTTCTTGGGGTTGCCATTAACCATCAGTCGTATTCGTTCCCCGTCGGAAAGACCGACTTGATTGAGATGACTCCACTCGATTTCGAGGAGTTTCTCTGGGCGATGGGGCACGATCAGCTGGTCGACGAGATACGCTCATCATTCGAGATAATGGGTCCTCTTGCGCCAAGCCTTCATGAAAAGGCGCTTGGGCTCTATCGACAGTATCTTGTTGTTGGCGGAATGCCCGAGGCGGTCCAAACGTACATCGATGATCAGTCAATCATTGATGTGGCCGAAAAGCATCGGATTATTCTCGACGGATATTCCGCCGACACCAATAAATATGCTGATGAACGCTTGAGCGCAAAGACGCGTGCGTGCTTCGATTCCATTCCACAGCAGCTTGCCAAAGAGAATCGCAAATTTCAATACAAGGTAGTGCGAGCGGGGGGGAATGCGTCTCTCTTTGGAGATGCTCTCGACTGGCTTGTATTGTCGGGTACGGTGGCGCGCTGCAGCCTAGTCGGGCAGATCGAAAGCCCTTTAGAGGCCTTCGTTAACCCTTCTGCTTTTAAAATCTATCAGGCGGATACAGGGCTGCTCGTCTCCAAGGCCGGTGCTCAACGCGCCGATATTCTTGCCGGCATCGGCGGCACATTCATGGGTGCACTTACCGAAAACTACGTCGCCCAACAGCTTTCAGCCATGGGCTATCCGCTGCATTATTGGGCGCGAGATAATCGTGCGGAAATCGACTTTGTAGTAGAGAAGCAGGGATGCTTGTCTGCGATTGAAGTCAAGGCGGGGGAGAACACAAGATCTCGAAGTCTGTCCTCACTTAAAAAGACCCATCCGGGCGTGCGCCTTATCAGGCTATCGACTAAGCCCTTTGGAATGAATGATGGGCTTATGTCTGTTCCGCTTTATGCGGCATTTTGTCTATAGGGATGATGCTGGTGTAATGCATGGGGCCCGGGGCGCAGCGTTTACTGCGCTCCGGGCCCCGCTGCTTTGTAAAACCATGACGGTTTAGTCGCTGTTGTTTTAGTCAAACAAACTCGGCATGTCATTTTCCTTCATGAGGGCGCCGGCGGAGGGCAGGCTCTGCGCGGTGAACTTCTCGGCCGAGACGCCGGCGCCAAGGATTTCCTCGGTCGTGCCGACGGTGGTGACCGAGCGGCCCTTCTTGGCCGTAAAGGCCTGGACGCCCTGCGTGTTGGTGGTCGTCTTGGTCTTGAGCAGCGACGTGTTGAAGTTCATCAGACGGTAGTCGCTCGAGACCAGCGCGATGTCGCGATCTTCCTTGAGCACCTGGGCATACAGCAGCTTGCTGCCACCATAGATGGCGTTTTTGAGGCGCTTGCGGTTGGTCTTGGTAACGTATCCGGCAAGCGCGACACGCACCACGCGGCCGTTCTCAAAGACGAACAGCACGTCGGCCTTGTAGTCCTCGGGGTCGATGACCCAGATGACGTTCTCGTCGGGTTCCATCTCAAGATCGGTCGGCAGGTACGAGCCCAGCTGTGCCGACTTGGTGTCCTCAAACGCCGTGACCTTGCACTTGTACACCTGGCTCTTGTTGGTAAAGACCAGCAGCTCGTGGGTGTTGGAGGACGGGAACTCGATAAAGGGTTTGTCGCCGTCCTTGTACTTGAGCGTGGTCGCCTTCTTGAGCACGCGGTCCGTCATCTTCTTGAGGTAGCCATCGCGCGAGAGCATGATCGTAACCGGGTACTCCTCGACCTCGGGCTCCAAGCTTACCTCGATAACCTCATGGGGCTCGATCCTGCCCGTGCGGCGCGGCATCACATACTTCTTGTTGACCGCGGCCAGCTCGTCGCTGATGACCTTCTTGATGTTCTCTTCGCTCGAAAGGATCTCCTCAAGCTCGGCAATCTCACCCTCGAGCTTAGCGATGTCCTTGGTGCGGTTGAGGATGTACTCCTCGTTGATGTTGCGGAGCTTGAGCTCGGCGACAAACTCGGCCTGGGTCTCGTCGATGTCGAAACCCTTCATAAGGTTGGGCACGACCTCGGCCTCGAGTTTGGTGCCGCGGATGATGGCGATCGCCTTGTCGATGTCGAGCAGGATCGCCTCAAGGCCGTGCAGCAGGTGCAGGCGCTCGGACTTTTTGCCCAGGTCAAAGTTAATGCGGCGACGCGTGGACTCAATACGCCACTTGACCCACTCGCGCAGAATCTGGCGCACGCCCATAACACGGGGATAGCCGTCGACGAGCACGTTGAAGTTGCACGAGAACGAATCCTGCAGCGTGGTCGAGCGATAGAGCTTGGCCATGAGCTTGTCGGGGTCAACGCCGCGCTTAAGATCGATGGCGATACGCAGGCCCGAAAGGTCGGTCTCGTCACGGATGTCGGCGATCTCTTTGACCTTGCCCTCCTTGGAGAGCTTGACGATACGCTCGATGATGACATCGGTCTTGGTGGTGTAGGGGATCTCGTAGACCTCGATGATGCGCTCTTCGGGAATCCAACGCCAACGGGAGCGGATCTGGAAGCTGCCAAGGCCGGTCTCGATGATCTTTTCCATCTCCTCGCGGCGGTAGATAATCTCGCCGCCGGTCGAGAAGTCGGGCATGGGCATGTACTCGAGCAGATCGCAGTCGGGATCCTGCAGGTAGTGCATGGTGGCGGTACAGACCTCGTTGAGGTTGAAACCGCAGATGTCGGACGCCATGGCGACGCCGATGCCCTTGTTGGCCGAGACAAGGATGTTGGGGAACGTGGTGGGCAACAGGCGCGGCTCCTTCATGGCGCCGTCGTAGCTGTCGACGAAGTCGACCGGGTCCTTGTCGATGTCCTTGAAGATCTCGGCGCTGATGGGGGAGAGCTTGGCCTCGGTGTAACGAGAGGCGGCGTAGCTCAGGTCGCCCGAATAGTACTTGCCAAAGTTGCCCTTCGACTCCACGAAGGGGGCAAGCAGCGCTTCGTTGCCGGTTGCCAGGCGCACCATCGTCTCGTAGATCGCGGCATCGCCGTGCGGGTTGAGCTTCATGGTCTGGCCCACGATGTTGGCGCTCTTCTGGCGCTCGCCCTTGAGCAGACCCATCTTGTACATGGTGTAGAGCAGCTTGCGGTGCGAGGGCTTAAAGCCGTCAATCTCGGGGAATGCACGCGAGACGTTGACGCTCATAGCGTAGGGCATGTAGTTGACCTCGAGCGTCTGCGTGATCGGCTGGTCGGTGACCTCGGAGTGCAGGCCGATGACGTTTTCGGCGTTGACCTGCTTTTTCTTTGGCTGGTTCTTCGTCTTCTTCTTTGCCACGATTTCCTCTTGAACTTCTTATGGGCCGTCGTTATCGATTTGCTGCTATTGCAGGTCCAGCTGGTCCAGGTATTCCTTGCCGTGCTCGGAGATATGGCGCTTGCGGCCCGCCTCGTCGTTGCCCAGCAACAGGTTGAACATGGTTTCCATCTTGGTGACGTCCTCGGGCTCCACCTTGATCAGACGGCGCGTCTCGGGGTTCATGGTGGTGAGCCACATCATGTCCGGATCGTTCTCACCAAGACCCTTTGATCGGTTGATGGAGCACTTCTGGTCGCCGATTTCTTTTAAGATGCCGTTCTTTTCGAGTTCGGTGTAGGCAAAGTAGGTCTTTTCCTTGCAGTTGATCTCGTAGAGCGGTGACTCGGCGATATACACGTAGCCCTCGTCGATAAGTGTGGGCACCAGGCGGTAGAGCATGGTGAGCGTTCGGATATGGTAGCCATCGACGTCGGCATCGGTACAGATGATGACCTTGCTCCAGTTAAGATTATCCAGGTCAAAGGAACCGAGGTTCTTGATGCGCTTATCTTTGATTTCAACGCCGCAGCCCAGCACGCGCATGAGGTCCATGATGATGTCGGACTTGAAGATGCGCGGATAATCCTCTTTAAGGCAGTTGAGGATTTTGC
>DXZV01000279.1 GCA_019419485.1 Collinsella sp. | reverse complement strand
GTCAGGGTGCGTTTCATGGGCAGAGGGTTGTTGCCCAGCGGCAGTTCGGCCGTCAGTCCCTCCATCTGCATGAACTTGAGGCTCTCGGCCGTGCAGGACTGCGCGTTGACCTTGGCCTTCACTTTCCTGCACGCGACCTCCAGCTCCTCCTGGCTTGCCGCGGACACTCCGATCACGATGATCGAGTCCACGAGCCTCTGGTTGGTGGAGCGCAGCTCGTCGCGCAGCTGGCCAAGCTGTTCCTGCTGGTCGGCGAGGTCGTCGGGAAGGTCGTCGGGGTCGAGGCCCTGCTTGCGGTTCTTGCGCCGCTGGTCCATGATCTGCATCTTGACCTCGGCGTTCTTGCGGCGCACGAGCGTCATGCTTTCGCCGCGGTCCATGGGCGCGAGGTGGATGCTCACGTCGACGCGGGCGCGCAGTCCGGTCAGGTCGTTGACCAGCTGGTCGGACAGTTCCGGCGGCAGACTGGACACCCACATGGTGCGGTGCAGGTATTTCGAGTCCAGGGATTCGATGTCCAGCTGGATGGGATTTCGCGCGTCGATGCTCCACGGGCACACGAGGTCCTTGGTGTCGGGCTTGCCGGGCTGATGCTCGAACCGGCGTTCGTCGAACCGGAACTCCTCGCCGGGCCGGAGCACCTCGGCCATGAGGCGCAGCCGGTGCTCGCGGTCGAGCCGGGTGGCCTTGCATGCGTCGATGGAGCGCATCTGGCTGACGAGGTTGTTGCACAGGGCGTTCAGGCTCGCGACGGCGGCCTGCTCGTCGCTTTCGCGGACGGTGACGGTCAGGGTCTTGACGGTGCTGGTGTTGCGGCTGACGGATTCGAGTTTGCCTTGGGCGAGGCGGTTGTAGTCGAGCCTGTAGTGATCGAGGCTGTCGCCGGTCTCGTCCATCATCACGTCGGCGAGGATCTCTCGCACGCCGCGTGAGCGCGTGTAGGAGGCGATCTGCACGCTTTGCCCGGCCTCGAAGCTGTTGATGAGCTTGGCCCACCGGTCGATGATCTCCATCTGATGGGATTCCGGGCTCAGCTGGTAGTTGATGTCCTGGAAGAGGATGGTGGCGCTCCACCGTCCGTCGCCCAGGCTGGCGGTCCCGTTGCGAAGCATCGCGTCGTAGCCGATGAGCTGCTTGACGCCCTTCGGCAGACGCGTCGCCTTCTTTCTCCGCGCCTGCGCCCTGGCTTCGGCACCGCCTTCGGCCGGCGCGGCCACCGGGGTTTTCTTCTTTCCGAACATTCCTCACCTTTCCTTGATCGTTGGTTTCGCGCCGGTGCGGTATGGTCTGCCCGGACCGTCGAGCAGGTAGACCTCGCGCTGCGTGTAGTGGCGCAGGATGTATTTCAGGTATTTCTCGGGCATGAGGCCCTTTGGCCTCACCCATCCCCATATGGCCACGGGCAGGCCGGGCGGGAAGATCAGGTACATGGCGAGGTTGGGGTCCATGCCCAGCCCGAGCCACAGTCCGACGTATCCTCCCCCGCACACGATGGCGAGGATGACGGCGGCGAGGCACTGCCTCCAGCTCATCCCCATGAACACCTTCGACTCGATGGTGGTCAGTTCCCTGTAGACGGGCATCTGCAACGCCATGATGTTTGCTTCCTTTCGTGGATTGCGTTGTGTTTCATTCGCCGCCGAAGAGCTTCTTGG
>DXZV01000278.1:662-1678 GCA_019419485.1 Collinsella sp. | reverse complement strand
CAATCCTTGCGGCGAGAGATTTTAAGTCTCCTGCGTATGCCAATTCCGCCACGCCCCCGTGAGACTAGAAGTCTAGCACAAGCCGTCCGTTACGCGTTGACGGCCATCGAGTGTTGGCCCGACTTCTCCAGGAACTCCTGGAACTTGGCCTCGTCGCCCTTGTTCTTGTACTGCAGGGCCAGCAGGTACTCCAGGCGGCAGCGCTTGACCGGGTCGTCGCCGACATCCTCGAGCATGCGCTCCAGTTCGGGAATGTCGTTGTGGCGCTTGAGGATCATCGTGTCGTACATCAGCTGACACTCGTGCGCGACTGCCTCGGCCTGACCGCCCTCAAAGCCCTTGATCTCGTGCAGCAACTCCTTGGACTTTTTGCGGTCCTCCTGGCCAACGTAGTAGTTAAAGGCCTTAATTACCAGGTCGACGCGCTGCATCTTGGGCAGGTTGAGCCCCAGCAGCAGGTCGAACATTTCGCCAGCGCGCTCGTGGTCCTCGCGCAGCAGATAGGAGTTCAGGCGCAGGTAGTCGCGGTTGTAGCGCGGGTACAGCATGCTGGTGAGTTTGCCGTCGAGCAAACGATCGAACTCGTCCCACTGCTTGGCGGCCATAAGCTGCTGCAGGCGTTTAAACGTGGTGCGTTTTTTAACGCTAAAGAACACCGACACGGCGATACAAATAATGACGACGGCGGTCCAGAGTGTGCGGGAATCGGGCATATTGAGCTCCTCGGTCGCTCATAAAACAGGCGGTATGACAACACGTACTAGATGTATTATACGCAGCGCGCAGGCAAACTGGTACAAAAGTGCATCGAGGCCGAGCACCATCGCTCGCTGCGGTACACTTACCTAAAGTAAACCATGAAGGGAGACATTACCTATGAAGAAGATCGTTTTGGCTTGCGGTGCTGGCGCTGCTACTTCCACGCTCGTTGCCCAGAAGGTCGCTACCATGCTCGACGCCAACGGTTATGCCGGCAAGTATGAGATCATGCAGTGCGCCATCTCCGAGGCTAAGGA
>DXZV01000278.1:0-652 GCA_019419485.1 Collinsella sp. | reverse complement strand
AGGCGCCGACCTGCTGATCGCCACCACCGTTGCCCCCGAGGGCCTCACCTGCCCGTACGTGAGCGGCGTGCCCTTCATGACCGGCATGAACCGCGTTGCTGCCGAGAAGGCCGTTCTCGACGTCATGGCTCAGTAGGCGCTGCCTGTATGAATGAGCAGAACGCCAATCCGGTCGAGCTCTTTGGCATGCGCGTCGCCCATGTGGGCATCAACGCCGCCGACCCGGCAGACGCCTTGGAGATCGCGGAGCTGTTCTCGACGATGATGGGCTTGCCCGTTATCGAGACCCCGGTTTCGTACTTTAACGATTCGCTGATCGAGGTCATGAAGCAGAACGGTCGTGGCACCAAGGGCCACATCGGCTTTGCCGTCAACGACATCGATGCGGCCGAGAAGTGGTTTGCCGAGCGCGGGCTCGAGGTTAACGAGGAGTCGCGCGCGCTGCTGCCCGACGGTTCTACCAAGCTCGTGTACTTTAAGCGCGAGTTCGCCGGCTTCGCCGTGCATCTGTGCCGCGAGTAGCGCACAAACTGCCATAACGAACAAAAAGGGATAGGGCCGCATGGCCTTATCCCTTTTTTACGCCGAGGGGCTTCCTATCGTGGCAGGCGAATCGTAAAGCGGCTGCCGACGCCTTCGACCGAGGTCACGC
>DXZV01000277.1 GCA_019419485.1 Collinsella sp. | reverse complement strand
CCCGTTCCGTCGCGTCGAGAACGGCGTTGCCACCGATCAGATCGACTGGATGACCGCTGACGAGGAAGAGAAGCACGTCATCGCGCCGGCCAACACGCCGCTCGATCCCAAGACCAACGAGTTCATCACGACCGATGCCGAGGGCAAGATCGTCCGCCCGCACACCGTGATCGCCCGTACCCGCGACTTCGACGGTTCCTTCGGCGCTCCCGCCGACGTGCCCGTCGAGGACGTCGACTACATGGACGTCTCGCCGCGTCAGATGCTCTCCGTCGCAGCCACGCTGATCCCGTTCCTTGAGCACGACGACGCCAAGCGTACGCTGATGGGCGCCAACATGCAGCGTCAGGCCGTGCCGCTGGTTCACCCCGCCGCTCCCTATGTCGGTACCGGCATGGAGCGTCGCGCCGCTCTGGACTCCGGCGAGGTCACCCTGGCCAAGAACGCCGGCGAGGTCATCTTTGCCGACGCCGCCAAGATCATCGTCAAGCATGCCGGCGGCATGGACGAGTATCACCTGGCCAAGTACCAGCGCTCCAACCAGTCCACTTGCATCAACCACCGTCCGCTCGTGCGCGTCGGTGACACCGTTGAGCAGGGCGAGCCCCTGGCCGACGGTCCTTCGACCGATCACGGCGAGCTCGCACTGGGCCAGAACCTCACCGTGGCCTACATGCCGTGGGAAGGCTTTAACTACGAGGACGGTATCGTCGTGTCCGAGCGCCTGGTGGCCGAGGACCTGCTGACGACCATCAACATCACCCGTCACGAGATCGACGCCCGCGACACCAAGCTCGGCCCCGAGGAGATCACCCGCGAGATCCCGAACCTCTCCGAGGACATGCTTGCCAACCTCGACGAGGACGGCATCATCCGCATCGGCGCCGAGGTCGGCCCTGGCGACATCCTGGTCGGTAAGGTCACGCCTAAGGGCGAGAGCGCTCTGACCGCCGAGGAGCGCCTGCTGCGCGCCATCTTCGGTGCCAAGGCCCACGATGTCCGTGACACCTCCCTTAAGATGCCTCACGGCGCTTACGGCCGCGTCATCGACGTCGTCCGCTTTAGCCGCGAGAACGGCGACGACCTGGCCCCCGGCGTCAACGAGCAGGTGCGCGTCTACGTCGCCCAGCGTCGTAAGATCCAGCAGGGCGATAAGATCGCCGGCCGCCACGGCAACAAGGGTGTTATCTGTAACGTTCTGCCGGTCGAGGACATGCCCTACATGGCTGACGGTACCCCGATCGACGTTATCCTCAACCCGCTGGGCGTTCCTTCGCGTATGAACGTCGGCCAGCTGCTCGAGTGCCACCTTGGCTGGGCTGCTGCCTGCGGTTGGGATACCGAGCAGGCCGACTCCGACAAGTACGTCCCCGGTCCGTTCTTCACCGCGACGCCCGTCTTCGACGGCGCCAAGGAGGACGAGATCGCCGAGGTCATCCGTCGTGCCAACAAGAACATGCTCAACAAGGCCACCGCTGCCTTTGGCGATCACATGCGCCCCGAGTTCGTCACCCAGCTTGACGAGCGCGGCAAGACCCGTCTGTTCGACGGCCGCACCGGCGAGGAGTTCCGCGAGCCCATTACCGTGGGTACGTCCTACATCCTCAAGCTCGGCCACATGGTTGACGACAAGATCCACGCCCGTTCGACTGGCCCTTACAGCCTGGTTACCCAGCAGCCTCTGGGCGGCAAGGCCCAGTTCGGCGGCCAGCGCTTCGGCGAG
>DXZV01000276.1 GCA_019419485.1 Collinsella sp. | reverse complement strand
CGTATCCTGCGCAACGATAAACTCCTTGGCCCAATTAAATCCATAGAGGTTTCGCTTTTTATGAAACACGCTCGTCTCAGCGGTATTGAGGTACTTAGGTTGGCCGTCACCCATGATGCGACCGCCAAAGGCTATGTTGTGACCCTGCTCGTCAAAGATGGGGAACATCACGCGGTCGTAGAAGCGGTCGGCAAGCTGCCCGCGCCCGCGACTCACGGCAACGTTGGCGTCGATCATCTCCTGCGGGGTAAAACCCGCCTGGGACAGGTGCGACACCAGCGCGTTGCGGCCCGGTGCAAAGCCCAGGCAGTAGCGGCGGCAGACGTCGCCACCCATGCCGCGGCTGGCAAAGTACTCACGTGGACGGCCATCCTTACCGCGCATAAGCATGGTGTGGTAGAACTGGGCGGTCTCGGCGCACAGATCGTAGATGCGGGCACGCTTGGTGCCGCGCTCGCGGCGATCTCCGGTGTCGTGCAGCTCAATACCCGCACGATCGGCCAAATAACGGATTGACTCGGGAAAGCTAAGGTTTTCACGCTTCATGATATAGGTGAAGACGTCGCCACCCTCGCCGCAGCCAAAGCAATGCCACACCTGCGTGGCGGGAATAATGTGGAAGGACGGAGTCTTTTCGCCATGAAACGGGCAGCAGCCCCAAAACTCATGGCCGCGGGGCTTGAGCTCAACCGTTTCCTGCACAATGGCAACCAGGTCGGACGCAGCGCGTACCTGATCTTTTTCCTCATCGCTAATCACGGATGCCCACCCCTTGCTCACCCAAGTTGTGACGAATGTCCTCGATATTCCCCTCGACGGTCGCAATCAACTCATCCAGCGATTCGAACACACGCGAGGGACGCAGCCAGCGCGTAAACGCCAGCGAAACGGAAGCATCGTACAGGTCGCCCGTATAACCAATTAAGTTAGCCTCGAGATGCGATGAAGCGGCATCGTCGGCATACGTCGGCGGCAGGCCGACGTTAACGGCAGCAGGCCATACGGTGTCATCGACGAGCACCAGGCCCTCATACACGCCATCGGCAGGCACCTGAATGCCGTCGGGAACCTGCAGGTTTGCCGTGGGAAAGCCCATGCCAGAACCCTCATGACGGCCGCGAACAACACCGCCACGCAGCATATACGGGCGGCCGAGCAACTCAGCAGCAAGCTCCACATGGCCCTGTCCCAGCTCATGACGAATGCGGGTGGCGCAAATGGCCTCACCGCCCTCGCAAAGCAGGTCGTGCCCGTATACGTCAACGCCGCGCTCGGCACCCCAGGTGCGCATCTCGGCAACACCAGAAGCACCGCCACGACCCAGCCTAAAATCGCTGCCAACGCGAATCGAACGAATGTCGACCACGCGTGACAGCAGTGCGAGAAAACCGACATGGTCGAGTGCCGCAACCTCAGGCGTAAAGGGAACGGCCACCACTGCATCGACCCCGGTCTGAGCCAAGGCATGTAGACGGTCGGCCGTCGTCATCAATTTTTGAGCGGGCGAAGGGCTCACCACAACGTCCGGGTCGGGATCGAAAGTGACCACGACCGCCTTGCAGCCATGGGCACGGGCATCACGGACAAGCGCCGCAATGAGCTCCTGATGTCCACGGTGCACACCATCGAACACGCCGATGGCAATCGATGCGGCACCCAAGTGCTCGCACTCATCAAACGCATCAGCAGTGACGATGCGAGCCTCGTCCGACTCGCCCGCGAAAAAGA
>DXZV01000275.1:1332-1750 GCA_019419485.1 Collinsella sp. | reverse complement strand
GTGGCACGCGCGAGCAGATTGGCGCGACGGTCTCGAATACGCTCGGTAACGTGGGCGGCATCGTGTGCGACGGCGCCAAGGCGAGTTGTGCCGCCAAGATTTCGGCTGCCGTCGATGCGGCGATTCTGGGACATGACATGGCCATGCAGGGGCGTGGCTTCCGTGCCGGCGAGGGTTTGATCCAGGATACCGTCGAGCAGACGATTGCCAGCATGGGCTACGTGGGCCGTGTGGGTATGAAGGACACCGACGTCGAGATCCTCAACATCATGATCGGCAAAACCCAAGTGTGCTAGGACAGTTCGTCGGCTACTTGGTGTTCGTAGAAGGCTTCTACTACGGCGTTAAAGTCGCGGGCGAAGCCTTCCATGGTTCCGCGCCAGGTGACTCGGTTGGGCTTGCCCTGGCCTACATAGGC
>DXZV01000275.1:0-1322 GCA_019419485.1 Collinsella sp. | reverse complement strand
GGGAAGTCGCGTTTGGGATCGTTGCCCACCATAAGGACCTCGTGCGGTTCGAGCCCCATCACCTGAAGCTGCTCTAGATAGTAGGTGGCATCAGGCTTGCAGCGGGTGGCGTTTCCCATGTGCGTGACGAGCTCAAAGGGGGCGTCGGCCAGGTCGCCCCAACCCATGCGGCACTCGATGGCCCCCTGCGGAAAGCTGGGGTTGGTAAAGAGCGCGCAGCGCAGCCCTGCGTCCTGTACGGCCTGAAGCGCGGCGTGTGCGCCCGGCATGGCATGGGCGTTGATGAGTTCGTCATTCTTGTACGGAAGAACTTCGCGGTCGTAGTAGGTAAACGCCTCGTAGATAAGTGGGTCCGAGAGGCAAATGCCGCATCGGCGCTCGACCTCTTCTTGGTAAAACTCAAGATTGGTGCGATTGTCCGTGCTGCTGCGGCGATTGGCGTTGAGGTCGACCAGGATGGTGCCGAGGCGTGCCATCGTGCCACCGCGGCTGCGGCGCCCGATATCCGCGAGCATCGAAGAGACATCCTTAAAATAGCGAAGGATGAACGCGTTGAGGTTGATGCTAAGAAGCGTTTCGTCCATATCGAAAACGACTGCTTTGAGCACGCGGGCACCTTTCTCGAAAAATCGATCTAGAATCGTTGGCTCCGGATACTTTACCCCAAAGCCGAATGCCTGGCTGGTTATCGTCAAGTTGCGGAGACGTGTGTTCATAAGATTACGAAAAAGTCTCCACACGAGTAAAAAATCGCAGTTCACGCTTGAAATCGAACTCATTTCCCCGTAACCTATACGAACGTGATTGCATAAGCGTCACATTAGTATCTGTCGGCTCCCGAGTGTTCCTAAACGTTGTGTGCTTGTCGCACCCTTCTGTAGGTCCTAGCAATCGGGGCCCCGTAGTTCGAAAGGGGTCCACCTTTGAGTGAGATTCAGAACTCGTCCATTTTCTCTCTTGACGATGTCAACGAGGAGGAGATGAACAACCTCATCGACGGTACGATTACCGACTTTGATGAGGGCGATCTCGTTAACGGCACTGTCGTTAAGATCGAGCATGACGAGGTGCTCGTTGACATCGGATTCAAGTCCGAGGGCGTTATCCCGGTCCGCGAGCTGTCCATCCGCAAGGACGCTAACCCTGCAGACATCGTTGCACTCGGTGATCCCATCGAGGCCCTGGTTCTCCAGAAGGAGGACAAGGACGGTCGTCTGGTCCTGTCCAAGAAGCGTGCCGAGTACGAGCGTGCTTGGAACCGCATCGAGGAGAAGTTCAACTCCGGCGAGAACGTCGAGGGCGAGGTTATCGAGGTTGTCAAG
>DXZV01000274.1 GCA_019419485.1 Collinsella sp. | reverse complement strand
TATACTGGTGCGCGGTCGTTTGCGAGCTCACGCGGCGGCCCTTGGTAACCCGGCTTCCCGCGCCGTATCCGTAACGGCGCTCCCGGGGGAAGCGGATATACGCAAAGGAGTTTTATATGAGCAATCCCTCGAACCGCGCTTCGATGCGCGGGCAACTCACGCTGCGCGGCGTCGTCATCGGCGTCCTTGGCTGCGTGATCATCACGGCAAGCTCGGCCTACACCGCCCTCAAGATGGGCGCACTCCCCTGGCCAATCGTCTTCGCTGCCGTCATCTCGCTGTTCTTCCTCAAACTCATGGGCAACGCCAGCCTCAACGAGGCAAACGTCACCCACACCATCATGTCCGCAGGCGCCATGGTCGCCGGCGGTCTGGCGTTTACCATCCCGGGCGCCTGGATGCTGGGCTATGCCAACCAGATCAGCTGGCTCGACATGTTTATCGTGGCACTCGCCGGCACTATCCTGGGCCTGCTGGCCACGGCACTCATCCACCGTCACTTTATCGTGGACGCCGCGCTTGAGTTCCCCACTGGCAACGCCGCAGCTCAGACCCTGCGCGCGACCGAGGCCGGCGGCAAGACCGGCAAGCAGCTCTTTGGCTCCATGGCCATCGCCGGCATCTATAGCGTGCTGCGCGACGCCCTGGGCATTGTGCCCAGCATGCTGTGCACGCTCAACATTCCCGGCGTGACCTTTGGTATCTACAACTCGCCCATGCTGCTCTCCGTCGGCTTCCTCGTGGGCTTCGCCCCCGTCGCCTTCTGGTTTGCCGGCGCCCTGCTGGGCAACTTTGGCATCATTGTGGGCGGCACCGCTGCCGGTCTGTTCGACGTTGTGACTGCGCAGGGCATCGTCAAGTCCCTGGGTATGGGCCTCATGATGGGCTTTGGTGTCGCCGTCGTCCTCAAGGACATCCTGCCGCAGGTCGCCGGTATCGTCCGCGGCCTCGCCGCCGACAGCTCCACCGACACCGACGAGCAGTCGCTCATCTCGGGTTCCCTTAAGCTCGACGCCGGTATCATCGGCCTGGGCGCTGCCGCCATCGCCGTGATCATCGCCATCGTGCTCGACCTTGGCCCCGTTCCGGCCGTCATCGTCACGCTGTTCACCTTTGTCACCACCATCATGAGCGCGCAGAGCTGCGGCCAGACGGGCATCGACCCCATGGAGATCTTTGGCCTCATCGTCATGCTCATCGTGGCTGCCTTCGCACAGATCGCCCAGGTCAAGCTGTTCTTTATCGCCGGCATCGTGGCCGTGGCATGCGGCCTTGCGGGCGACGTCATGAACGACTTTAAGGCTGGCGCCGTGCTGGGCACCAACCCGCGTGCGCAGTGGATCGGCCAAGCCATTGGCGGCATCGTGGGCGCCCTGGTCGCCGCAGCCGTCATGGTCGCGCTCGTCACCGCCTATGGCCCGGACGCCTTTGGCCCCGACAAGAGCTTTGTTGCCGCGCAGGCAAGCGTCGTCGCCACCATGGTCTCGGGCATCCCGAGCGTCCCGTGGTTCGTTGGCGGCTTTATCGCCGGCATCGTCATGTACTGGCTCGGCATTCCGGCCATGATGATCGGCCTGGGCGTGTACCTGCCGTTCTACATGTCACTCACGGCATTCCTGGGCTCCTGCGTCAAGCTCGCCTACGACAAGTGGTCCGCCCACCGCGACGCCACCGCTGGTCTTTCTGACGAGGAAAGGGCTGCCAAGGACGCCGCCTTCCAGGAACAGGGCTTGGTTGTCGCCAGCGGCCTGCTCGGC
>DXZV01000273.1 GCA_019419485.1 Collinsella sp. | reverse complement strand
CGTGCCATATTGCCCTGGCTAAAGCGACTGTTGGGCACCATGACTTCAAACACCTTGGGCTTGTTGTTCTCCTCGTTGAGCTCCAGCGGCACGATCTCCTGCGCGATGATCTGGTCGCCGCGGTCCGAGCGCTCGAGCTTGCCCTTAATGCGCACAAACGCATCGGACAGCTGTGCACCGGTCTCGGGATCGACCTCGCCGTACAGGTACCCCTCGGCCTCCTTGTAGGTCTTGGGGAACACGACGACGGTGGCCTCGCCTTCCATGTCCTCGAGCTGCACGATGCCCATGGGGTCGCCGTTTTTGGTCACGCGCTTGGACACGCTCGAGACCATGCCGGCCCACCACAGCGCCTTGCCCTCGGGAATCTCCTGGTTGATGGTGCCGCCCGTAGGGTTCTGCACTTCGTAGCCGGTATCGATCTGCGAGAACGAGAAGTCGCGCGCCTTGGCTAGCGCATACTCAAACGGGCGCAGCGGGTGGTCCGAGACATAGATGCCCAGAACCTCCTTCTCCTGGCTCAGCTTAAGGTGGCGGTCCCACTCCTGGCCATCCGGATCGGGCACGCTCACCTCGAAGCCCGAGCCCTCAACGTCGCCAAACATATCGAAGAACGACGTTTGACCGCTTGCGCGATCCTTCTGGCGCTTCACCGCGGCATCGATGATGTTCTCGGGGTTGTTCTTATCCACAAAGTGCATCATCTGGCGACGCGGATACCCCGTGGAGTCAAAGGCGCCTGCCTTGATCAGCGATTCGATCACGCGACGGTTGGCCTGGCTCGAGTCCACGCGCTCGACAAAGTCGTGCAGCGTCTTAAACGGACCACCCGCCTCGCGCTCGGCGATAATCGCCTGCGCCACGCCGGTGCCCACGCCGCGGATGCCGGCCAGACCAAAGCGCACGCCCTCCTTAGTAGCCGTGAACTCGGTACCGGACTCGTTGACATCTGGCGAAAGCACGGGGATGCCGTCGTGACGGCACGCCGAGACGTAGTGCACGATCTTGTCGGTCTTGCCCGTATAGGAGGTCAGAACGGCCGCCATGTACTCATGCGGATAGTGCGCCTTGAGCCACGCCGTCTGCATAACCAGGATGGCGTAGCCGGCGGAGTGCGACTTGTTGAAGGCGTAGGACGCGAACTCGAGAACATCGTCCCAAATCTTCTGGGCGACCTCGCGCGTGTAGTTGTTCTTGATAGCGCCGTTCATCCAGTGGTCGTAGGTGGTCTCGTCCGAGCCATCCTCCCAGTGCAGCACCGTCGACGTGAGCAGCTTGATCTTTTTCTTAGCCACGGGCTTACGGATACGCGAGTCCGATTCGCCCTTGGAGAAGCCGCACATCTCGACGGAGATGAGCATAACCTGCTCCTGGTAGACCATGGTGCCGTAGGTTTCGCCCAGGATGTCGTCCAGACGGTCGTCGTAGGAGACGGCCGGCTCCTTGCCGTTCATACGGTTGATGTAGGACGAGACCATGCCGGCGCCCAGCGGGCCCGGGCGGTACAGGGCGATCAATGCCACGACGTGTTTGTACTCGGTGGGCTTCATGTTCTTGATCGTGGCCGTCATGCCGGCGGACTCGACCTGGAAGACGCCGGCGGTGTGGCCGGAGCCCATGAGCTTAAAGATCTCGGGATCGTCAAAGGGAATCTCTTCCTCTTTGATGTCGATGCCAAAGTTCTTTTTGATGTTTGCCTTGGCCTTGGAGATAACCGTCAGCGTGCGCAGGCCCAAGAAGTCCATCTTGAGCAGGCCCATGTC